>JALORT010000250.1 GCA_025458755.1 Methylotetracoccus sp. | reverse complement strand
CCCCCCCTCTCCGCACGGTGCCGGGCCGGTTCATCGCAGGGCCCATGGACGCGGATGGTGAGGCGAACTGACGTTAAGCGTAGGCGGAAGCGCTGAGCGGACGGCCAGCACGCGGCTTATTCGTCGAGAGCGGGCCGCGCAGCGGAGTGGCCATCCGGACCCAGGTGTCTTCCGAGATCGCCCGTCAAGGGTACAAAGGATACGCCCAATACGGTATGGGGTTCGATCGCGCCCTCGCGTGTTTTTTCGATCAGCATCAGCTCTTGATAGGAGTAGGGCATCCCGATCGGTATGACCAGTCGCCCGCCAGGTTTAAGCTGGGCTAATAATGGATCAGGAATTGCGGGCGCGGCAGCGGTCACGATGATCCCGTCGTAAGGAGCATGGTCCATCCATCCGTAATAGCCATCCGCTTGCAGGACTGTGACGTTTTGGTACCCGAGTTGGTGCAGCCGCTCGCTGGCGGCATCGGCCAGCTCCGGGATGATTTCACAGGTGTAGACGTGACTGACCAACAGGGACAGCACGGCAGCCTGGTAGCCGGAGCCGGTTCCGATCTCCAGAACCACGTGGGTGTCTTCCGGGGCAAGTAGGTCGGTCATCAGCGCGACGATAAACGGCTGGGAGATCGTCTGACCTTGCCCTATCGGGAGCGGCCCGTTGTCGAACGCATAAGCTTGCGCCTCGACGGGGACGAATTGATCCCGGCGCACCATGCCTATTGCCTTCATCACTCGGGTGTCCAAGTGGTCCTTGCCGATCCATGTGCGGGTCAGGCGGGTTTCCGCTTCGATATCGTGCAGCAAGCGTGAGATCTGTGTCATGACGCGACGGCAAAAAGTGTACTGAAGCCGGGATTCTAGGCCTGGGGCACGCAGATCGCCACTGACGCCGATTGATGGCCTCGTGTCCCCAGGTCCGAACGTTGTTGATGGCCAGGTGACGGAATTTTTTGCGAGTCACACGGTCTTTGACCGGGGTGGCCTTTGTAACCTCGGGCGGTACTAGGAAATGCCCTTGCGTAGAATCCACGATTGCTTTTTAATGCGATCGATGATTGGGAGCCCTTGCTCTAAATGGAGCGCGTGGCTCAATCCGTCCGAAAACAATGAAGCGAGGAAGGAATGACTGCAGGCCCGTGGAATCGGGACCATGTCCGCGACATCGTCCGCACCTTGAAAGATCGGCCCGGCGCATTGCTCGTCGTGCTCCACGCTGTACAAGATACGCTGGGATATATCCCGACAGACTCCGTGCCGTTGATTGCCGATGAACTGAATGTCTCCCGTGCGGAGGTGCATGGTGTCATCAGCTTCTATCACTACTTCAGGGATACACCCCCGGGTCGGCACACCGTTCACATTTGCCGCGCCGAAAGTTGTCAGTCTATGGACGGTGGAGCCCTCGAGGAGTATGCCAAAAAGAAGCTGGGGATCGACTACCATGAAACCACTGGCGACGGGGCCTTCAGTTTGGAGCCGGTGTACTGTCTCGGCAACTGCGCGTGTTCACCCGCTGTGATGGTAGACCACGAAGTCTTTGGGCGTGTGACTCCCGAGCGTTTCGATCAAATCGTGGACGAAGCAAGGGGCAATTCATGACCGCGACGATTTATGTACCCGCCGATTCCAGCGCGCTGTCGCTTGGTGCCGAACGAGTCGCCAAGGCCATCTCCGACGAGGCTGAAATCCGCGGCGTCGATCTCAGCATCACTCGTAACGGCTCGCGCGGCCTGTACTGGCTCGAACCGCTGGTGGAGGTCGCGACTGCCGAAGGGAGGGTCGGCTATGGTCCGGTACAGGCACAGGATGTTCCTTCCCTGTTCGAGGCGGGCTTCGCGAGCGGTGGAGACCATCCGCTGAAGCTGGGTCTGACGACGGAAATTCCTTATCTGAAGCATCAGGAGCGCTTGACGTTCGCGCGTGTCGGGATCACCGACCCTGTCAGTCTCAACGACTATTTGGCCCATGAGGGTTACCGTGGCCTGCGACGCGCGCTGGATCTGGCGCCATCGGCCATTGTCAAGGAGGTGACCGATTCCGGGCTGCGGGGGCGCGGTGGCGCGGCCTTTCCGACGGGCATCAAGTGGAACACCGTGTTGAATGCGCCGGCGGATCAAAAGTACGTGGTCTGCAATGCCGACGAGGGGGATTCTGGAACGTTTTCCGATCGTATGATCATGGAAGGCGACCCGTTTGTGCTGATCGAGGGGATGACCATCGCCGCTCTCGCGGTGGGCGCCACCCAAGGTTATATTTACCTCCGGGTGGAGTACCCTCACGCGCATCGGAACCTGAATGCGGCGATTGAAGCCGCCTATCGCGCCGGGTACCTCGGCGCCGATATCCTGGGGAGCGGCCGTCGCTTTGATCTTGAAGTTCGGCTCGGCGCCGGAGCGTATGTCTGCGGCGAAGAAACGTCCTTGCTCGAGAGTTTGGAAGGGAAACGCGGCCTGGTGCGTTTCAAACCGCCTTTGCCGGCGATCCAGGGATTATTCGGACGGCCCACTGTGATCAATAACGTCATTTCCCTCGCGACGATTCCCATCGTATTGGATAAAGGGGCAGAGCACTACCGGAATTTCGGCATGGGGCGATCGCGCGGAACCTTGCCGATTCAACTGGCCGGCAACGTCAACAGGCCGGGCCTGATCGAAAAGGCATTTGGTATCTCGCTCCGAGAACTCCTTTACGAATACGGCGGGGGTTCAGCGACCGGAAGGCCGATCCGCGCTGTCCAAGTCGGAGGACCCCTGGGCGCCTACCTGCCGGAGTCCCAGTTTGACGTGCCTTTGGATTATGAAGCGTATGCCGAAATCTGGGCCGTGCTCGGGCACGGCGGTGTCGTGGCGTTCGACGAGAAAGTCAACATGGCGCGAATGGCACGCTACGCGATGGAATTCTGTGCGATCGAATCATGCGGCAAGTGCACGCCTTGCCGGATCGGGTCGACCAGGGGCGTCGAGGTCATCGATAAGATTATCGCCCGACGCGATCACGCCGAAAATCTCGCTCTGTTGCGCGATCTCTGCGACACCATGTTAAACAGCTCGCTCTGCGCGCTGGGCGGCATGACCCCTTATCCGGTGTTGAGCGCACTGAATCACTTTCCGGAGGACTTCGGCGTGGACCACGCCGAAGCAGCATAACGATCGGCGGCCGCGGGTTGACGGAGCGACCGTGTCCTCCCAGAAGGGTGCAACTGCGCCGCGGTAATTGAAGAGGTAAGCCCCATGGCTCTCAGAGACAAAGATTACGGTACGCCCGCAAGCGCGGCCACTCGCCTCGTCAACTTGGAAATTGACGGCTTCCGCGTGAGCGCTCCCGAAGGGACATCAGTGATGCGCGCGGCTGCCGGTATCGGGATCGAAATTCCGAAACTGTGCGCCACCGACAGCCTGGATCCGTTTGGCTCGTGCCGTTTGTGTGTTGTCCAGATCGAGGGCGCTCGCGGCTATCCCGCCTCTTGTACCACGCCGGTTTCCGAGGGTATGAAGGTGTGTACGCAGAACGACAAACTGGCGCAAATCCGCCGCGGCGTCATGGAGCTGTACATCTCCGACCACCCGCTGGACTGCCTGACCTGCTCGGCCAACGGGAATTGCGAGTTGCAGGACATGGCGGGAGCCGTGGGCCTGCGCGAGGTGCGCTACGGCTACGACGGCAGCAATCATTTGAAGGCCCCGAAGGACGAGAGTAACCCGTACTTCGCATTCGAGCCGTCGAAGTGTATCGTCTGCTCGCGCTGTGTGCGCGCTTGCGAGGAAGTGCAGGGCACCTTTGCGTTGACGCTGGACGGTCGCGGTTTCGATTCGAAAGTGTCGCCGGGGCAGATGGAGAAGTTCATGGACTCCGAATGCGTGTCGTGTGGCGCCTGTGTGCAGGCCTGTCCGACCGCGACGCTGATGGAAAAATCGGTGGTCGAGCGCGGCCAGCCCGAGCACGCCGTGATCACGACCTGCGCTTACTGCGGTGTGGGCTGTTCGTTCCGGGCGGAGATGAAGGGGTCCGAGGTCGTGCGTATGGTGCCCAACAAAGACGGGCACGCGAACCATGGCCACTCCTGTGTGAAGGGGCGCTTTGCCTTTGGCTACGCCACCCATCCCGACCGCATCACGAAGCCGATGATCCGGTCCAGCATCCATGAACCCTGGCGAGAAGTGAGCTGGGAGGAAGCGATTAGCCACGCCGCGTCAGAATTCAGGCGAATCCAGTCCAAATATGGGCGGTATTCGGTCGGTGGCATTACCTCAAGCCGCTGCCGGTTATGGTCTGAAGCGTACGTTTGGTGAATCCTCGGGGACGCAGACGTTTGATTCGGTGATGAAGGCCGATGTGATCATGGTCATCGGTGCGAACCCGACCGATGGGCATCCGGTATTTGCCTCGCTGATGAAGAAGAGACTGCGCCAGGGAGCGAAGTTGATCGTCGCCGACCCGCGCGCAATCGACCTGGTCAAGTCGCCCCACGTCAAAGCGGATCATCACCTGAAGCTGAAGCCGGGGACCAACGTCGCACTGATCAATGCGCTGGCTCATGTCGTCGTCACTGAGGGCTTGGCCGACGAGGCTTTTATCCGGGATCGCTGTGATGTGCCGTCATTCGGCAAATGGCGCGATTTCGTGGCCCAGGAGCGGAATTCTCCGGAAGCTTCCGAAAGCGTCACCGGTGTTCCGGCGAAAGCCGTGCGCGAAGCCGCCCGCTTGTTTGCGACGGGAGGCAACGCGGCGATCTATTACGGCCTGGGCGTCACCGAACACAGTCAAGGTTCGACGATGGTGATCGGGATCGCCAATCTGGCGATGGCGACCGGCAACATTGGCCGCGAAGGTGTGGGAGTCAATCCGTTACGCGGACAAAACAATGTCCAGGGCTCCTGCGATATGGGGTCGTTCCCCCATGAGTTCCCGGGCTATCGTCATGTCTCGGATTTCGAGACCCGTGCGTTGTTCGAATCCGCCTGGGGGGTGACGCTGGAGTCGGAGCCCGGTTTGCGGATTCCGAATATGTTCGTCTCCGCGCTGGAAGGTACCTTCATGGGCCTTTATGTGGAAGGTGAAGACATTGCCCAGTCCGACCCCGACACCCAACATGTACTTGCCGCGCTGGAGGCCATGGAATGTGTCGTCGTGCAGGATTTGTTCCTGAACGAAACGGCGAAGTTCGCCCATGTGTTTCTCCCCGGTTCGTCGTTCCTGGAAAAGAACGGCACGTTCACCAATGCCGAACGGCGCATTTCCCCGGTGCGGAAAGTGATGGCGCCGCTGGCCGGCTACGAGGACTGGGAAATTACTCAGTTGTTGGCGAATGCGCTCGGGTATCCGATGAACTACCGCCATCCGTCTGACATCATGGATGAAATCGCCCGCCTGACGCCGACGTTCAAGGGCGTGAGCTACGAAAAGCTGGATCGACTGGGCAGCATCCAATGGCCTTGCGACGACGAAAGCCCGGAGGGCACAGCGATCATGCATACGGCTCAGTTCGTGCGCGGCAAGGGGTTGTTCATGCCGACCGAGTACGTACCGACGCAGGAACGCACCTCGGGACGCTATCCGCTCATTCTGACGACCGGTCGGATTCTGTCCCAGTACAACGTCGGGGCGCAGACCCGCAGGACGCAAAACTCGCAATGGCATGCGGAAGACCGTCTCGAAATCCACCCGCACGATGCGGAAGTGCGCGGGATTCAGGACGGGACCTGGGTCGGCATCAAGAGTCGCTCCGGCGAAACGGTGCTGAGGGCACGAGTCTCCGAACGGATGCAGCCAGGTGTGGTGTACACCACCTTCCACTTCCCGGAATCCGGCGCTAACGTCATCACCACGGATAATTCAGATTGGGCAACGAATTGCCCGGAGTACAAAGTCACGGCGGTTCAAGTCACGCCGGTTTCCGCTCCGTCGGATTGGCAGAAGAGTTATCAGGCGTTCTCCGACGAGCAGTTGCATCTGTTGGAGCAGGCCGGGGCCAGCACGGAGTGAAGGGGCCGCTGTGAATGCCGTCGCCTCAGGGCTGGGCTGGCCCAGTTACCAGCAGAGCACCGTCGACCGTTGGCGCGGCCGTAGTCATGTGCAGCAGCAGGATTACGTGGCGGAGGAGGTCCCGATCGCGCTGGTGTATAACCGGGTCCCGCATGTGGTCATGCTGGCCACGCCGCTCGACTTGGAAGACTTTGCGATCGGGTTCTCCCTCACCGAAGGCATCGTGCGAAGCTCTGACGAGATCCTGTCGATTCGAACGTTCAACCACGTCGAAGGGATCGAGGTCCGCATTCGCATTCCCGAGGAGAGTTTCGCGGGACTGGGCGAGAAGGGCCGCAACCTGACGGGGCGCACCGGATGCGGGCTATGCGGCGCCAGCAGCTTGAAACACGCCGTGCGCCGCCCGGAGCCAGTGTGCTGCGAACTGCGTGTGGACGTTGAAGAATTACACAGCGCGCTTCGCGGCATCAAAGAATTTCAAACCCTGAATGAACTCACCGGGGCGGTCCACGCCGCCGCTTGGGCGCTGCCGGAAGTGGGCATACAAAAGCTTCGCGAAGACGTGGGTCGTCACAACGCACTCGATAAGCTGATCGGCGCGCTGGTTCGATCGCGGGCCGATCCGGGCGAAGGGTTCGTGGTGGTCACGAGCCGTGCCAGTTACGAAATGGTACAGAAATGTGCCACGGCAGGAATCGCATTGATTGCCGCGATCTCAGCGCCGACAGGACTCGCGATTCGTTTGGCGCATGACGCCGGCGTGACCCTGATTGGATTCGCCCGAAACGGCGATCATGTCGTTTATACTCATCCGCATCGACTGGTTGAAGCCGCGCTAGCGTGAATTTGGGCAGGATCTGCGGGCGGTGCCGATGAATACCTGCGTGTGTGGATCGCGTTATGATGGGATCCAACTCTCGTGAAACCAAGAACCTTTGCGCAATGAAGCACATCGAGAATCTGGTCAAAATGGCGAACGATATCGGCGCTTTTTTTGCCGGAGAACCCGAACGTCAAACCGCCGTGCATGCGATCGCCGATCATTTGAGGCGGTTCTGGGAGCCCCGCATGCGTGCCGCTATCATCGACCACAATCGAAAGGGCGGGCTCGGGCTTTCTGATCTGGTGAGGGAAGCGATTCAACAACTGTCGGATGATGCTCAGACCCTCGTCGAATCCGGGGATGGCTAGCGGAACCGGTGCGGCCGCGGTCCACCGGTGAAGATGAAACTTGTCGGTAATCCCGGTGGGCGGGAACCGACGGGGCGTCCGCCGAATACGGCGTGGAAAGCTGAGCGTCATTTCGGTATCCTAAGGCCCGCGCGTCGGAGAGGTGGCTGAGCGGTTTAAAGCGGCGGTCTTGAAAACCGTTGACGGTAACTCGTCCGGGGGTTCGAATCCCTCCCTCTCCGCCATTACCTTTGTCTACGCAACGCAGGGCTGAAGCGCTCGCGCATCAGGCATGAAGCAGTTGCGGCGTCGACTTTCTGCACGTTATTCGGCCCAATCTTATTAACGCCGCGCCGCCGCTCGCGAAACGGCGTCCACGAGCCGGTCCGCCGCCTTGTTGCTGACTCTTTGACGCACCAAGACGTCGAGCGGGTCGACGATCCTCCCGTAGAATGCCCCATTGAGATCGTCTCGGGGCGTGATCACGGCGCCTTCGAGGGTGAGTCCGCCGTAGACGCCTTGCGCACGGGTAAACTGCAGAATGTCCACCGTGGCTGCTTGGGCGCCGGCACCGATCGGACCGGCCGCAATGCTGACATCACCGCCGAGTTGCAGCTTGGTGCTCAACAGCGACCGCATGCCGCTGTCGGTCATCACCAACATCGCCACCTGAGCGACTTCTCCGCCTATCTGCAGGCCCCAGGTCACCGACCCGGCCGTGTAAAATGCCGGCGGGCTCCACCTGCCCGTCTTCCTGTCGCGGGCCAGGACCACGCCGGTACCTCCCGACGCGCCGAAAATGAAGCCGGCCTTCCACAGCTGCGGGACGAGGAAGATCGCTTGGGCGTCTTTGACATGATCGCGGAACCAACCCATGGCCGGGTCCGAAACGAAGTCCGACAATGCCGCCTCCGCGTCCCTGATGAGACTTTCCGCCTCGGCTTTGTCGTCCGCGCCAGCGGGGAGGCTCAATATCATGGCACCAAACCAAATCAGCCATGCAAGGTAGGAACGGGGGTTGCTGTGCATCATCGATGGGATTCCGGCAGTCAGGTTGCCCAAGGTTCGGGGTCTGCGCGAGTCGGCGCCGGAGCAAAGCGGGCTGTCGCGCAGTTGGGCGTGCGTGGTGTAACCACGCATCTTTGGGACATTGTGACACAGATGCCGACGAAGCCGGTGGCGCAGGACGGCCATGCGGGTGCGGGCCAAGTGCGGGAGCGGCGTCGTTTCGTCGACACGGGACGCTGGAGCGCTTTCTGGAGTCTGGAGGAGGCGCCGCCGCGCAGGGTGTCGGGCACGATCATCCGCCGATCGGCGCGGCGCGGGCAACGCGCTGCAGCAGACCGTGGG
>JALORT010000249.1 GCA_025458755.1 Methylotetracoccus sp. | reverse complement strand
GCGGCTTGGATTCCTCGACGGTCGTTGCCCTGATGTGCCGCCATGCATCTGGCCGGGTTCGAACCTTCTCGATCGGGTTCGCCGAGGAGAAATACGACGAATCGGCGGCGGCGAGGGCTGTGGCGGCTGAACTCGGAACCGACCACACCGAGCTCATCGTCCGTCCGAACGTCGAGGAGATTTTCGAGTCGATCGCCGCGATGTTCGATGAGCCTTTCGCCGATTCATCGGCCATCCCCACGTTTCTGGTGGCGCAGCTTGCGCGGCAATCGGTGACGGTCGCGCTCTCGGGTGACGGCGGCGACGAGCTCTTCGGCGGCTACACCCGCTACGGCGAGGTCCTGCGGCACCGGGAGCGGGCAGCGGGCGGGTTGGGCAGGCTGGTATCGGCATTGGGCCTCATGCTGCCCCACATGTTTCCAGGGCGCAATCGCCTGGTCGATCTCGGGCGCTCGCGGTGGGGTCGGTACGCTGCAACGGTTGTCCAACCGGTCCGTCTGAACGAGGGGGGAGTTGCGCGCGCGGATCAACCTGGCGGGGCCGTGTATATCGCCGATCAACTTCGCGACCTCGTTTCCCGGGATCTGGGCGATGATTTTGCCGCCGCCATGATGCTCGCTGACATCAATTCATACCTCCCCGGCGACATCCTTACGAAAGTGGACCGAACCAGCATGGCAGTCTCGCTGGAGGCGCGGGTGCCGTTATTGGATTTCGACCTTTTGGATTTCGCGTTGCGAATACCAGGAGAACTGCGGGTCACCGCCGGCGAGAGCAAGCGCTTGTTCCGCCGCGCCATCAAGGGGATCGTGCCCGAGTCGGTGCTCTCGCGGCCAAAGCAGGGATTTGAAATTCCAATAGGGCGCTGGTTTCGAGGGCCGCTGCGCCATCGCATCGAGGCCCTCCGCAACCCTTCGCAGGCGCTTCTTCAATATGTAGAGGCGGGTGCCGTCCGGAGGTTGGTCTTTGAGCACGAGATCGGCCGGAGGGATCACAGTGCCCAGTTCTGGCGCCTCATCGTGCTGGATTCTTGGCTTTCGGCAGTCAAGGACGGACGGCTCGGTCGGCTGCCGGCATTGCCCTCATTTTCTCTCAACTAAAGTCGAGGCATGGAGTTGCTACGGCCAATCGAGGGGGGATGAATCGATCGTGCGATATCGTCGACTGGGTCGGCGGATACCCTTATGAGGTTGCCCGGCCCGAACAAATTTTTGATTTTTACCGCGATAAAGGATTTATCTTGACGAAATTGAAATGCGGCGGTGTAGGTCTATGTTGTAACGAATTTGTTTTTCAAAAGACTGAAAAGCAAGAGAGCTTATAGACTTGTCCGCGAATAGTTTGCATCTCCCAACAATCCGCGTTCTTCATGTTCTGCACACATCGCTGCCCCATGTCTGCGGCTATAGTATTCGCAGCGATCGGCTTCTGTCTCTCCAGCGGGAGATGGGAATAGAGGTGTCTGTGGTGACCTCTGCGCAACAGCCTGAAACGCCGCCAGACGAGGTTCTGAACGGCATACCCCACTTCCGCACCCGCCGCCTGCGCCTGGCGCGCTCACCAGTGCGTGAAGTCCAGCTCATGTGTGCGCTGGGCCGCCGGTTGGCTGCCGTGATCGACCAGGTTCGGCCCGAGATCATCCATGCGCATTCCCCGGTCTTAGTTGGACTTCCAGCTTACTATGCCGCGAAACGGCACAGGTTGCCACTTGTGTACGAGGTCCGGGACCTGTGGGAGAACGCGTCTGTCGATCGCGGCAAGTTCGCCGCAGGGTCGGTTCCGTACCGTGCGGCTCAATCCCTCGAGACATGGCTCTTGCGGCATGCAGACGCTGTAGTCACTATCGGAGAGGCGCTCCGGAGAGAACTCCAGGGTCGTACTGGCCGGCGTGTCGCGGTTACCCCAAACGGCGTCGACCCGGATTTGTTCCGACCGTTCGAACCCGAACCGGAGTGGCAGAGAAAGTGGAATCCTGGCGGAAATCAGGTGATCGCTTATGTTGGATCGTTTCAACCATATGAAGGTCTGGATATTCTCGTGAAGGCCATGCGGCTGATCGCGGCTCGGCGAGATCGGGTTCACCTGCTTATCGTTGGCGACGGCCCCGAGCGGTCAGGGCTCGAAACGCTGGTGGAAAATGAGAAAATTCAGCCGCATGTGACATTTACCGGCCGTATACCGCACAACCGGGTTAAGGAAATCTATGCCGTTGCAGATCTGCTTGTCTACCCTCGCGTCGCCACGCTGACCACGCAACTGACGACCCCTCTCAAGCCACTCGAGGCTTTATCAATGCAAAAGGCCGTTATAGCGAGCAACCTTCCGGCGATGCGCGAACTCATCTGCGATCAAGTGACGGGCGTCCTGTTCGAACCTGGGAGTTCCTCAGATTTGGCGGAGAAAGCGCTCAAGCTGCTGAGCGATCTCCCTTTGCGTATCAGGCTCGGGAGCGAGGGGCGCTCAATGGTTCTAAGGGAACGGCGGTGGGCCGCATCGGTCGCCAGGTACAAGCCGATTTATATCAAGCTGCTTGCCGATAGAGAAAGTCGCCACTAAGTGATAACGCAGACATCCGTGAGGGCACTTCGGCATACCGATGCACGATCTGGAGCGGCACGCGCCCCACTGACTCGGCCGCTGAGGGTCCTGGTTGTGGCGCCCTCGATGGATGCGATTGGCGGGCAGTCGATTCAGGCAGACTTGATTCTCCGGCAGCTCCGGGCCGAGCCGTTGCTGGAAATGTATTTCCAGCCCATCAACCCGAGATTACCGTCTGTACTAAGGCCCCTTCAGCGGGTCAAATACGCGAGAACCCTGCCTACGTTCGCACTCTACTGTGCACAGCTGCTGAATGCTGTGCGGCAGTGCGATATCGTGCATGTTTTCTCCGCGTCCTACTCGTCGTTCCTGCTTGCGCCGACGCCTGCCATTTATTTCGCGCACTACCTGGATAAACCGGTAATCCTGAACTATCACAGTGGCGAAGCCGAGGATCACCTCGCCCGGTGGCCTTCGGCCTTGAAGACGCTGCGGCTCGCGGATCGCATTGTCGTGCCTTCCAATTACCTGGTGCGCGTGTTCGAACGGTTCGGTTTCCAGGCGGGAGCGGTGTTAAATGCTGTTGACCTTAGCGCCTTCAAATTCCGCGATAGACTAAACCCCAAGCCGACGTTCTTGGTGAACCGCAGTTTGGAGACGCACTATAACGTGGCCTGTGTCCTGCGGGCGTTTGCTCTGATTCAGCGCCGGCTGCCGACTGCCGCGCTGACCGTCGCCGGCGATGGCCCCCAGCGCGCGTATCTGAAGCGGCTCGCGAGCGACCTCTCGCTTAGAAATACCCGCTTCGTTGGCCAGGTGCCGCCAGAGGACATGCCTGCAACATATGACAGGCACGACGTCTGGCTGAACGCCTCGGACGTGGACAATATGCCCTTGTCGATTCTGGAGGCTTACGCTTGCGGCCTGGCCGTAATTACCACTAACCCTGGAGGTATCCCGTACATCGTCGAAGACGGACGCACCGGGAGGCTGGTTGACCGAGGCGACGCTGAATCTCTTGCCGCCAAGGCTCTGGAGGTCGTTGGCGACCCGGAGCTTTTTGCCAAACTGACGCGGAACGGACGGGATGAGTGCGGGAAATACACCTGGGAGTCAGTAAAACCAGGCTGGCTTAATTGTTACGCGGAACTGGCGCCGGCAGGGACTGCCCTCTGCCCTTGCCCGGCATGATGGTCATGCGGGGAGCCATGATCTCCTTGCCGGTGAAATAGAACGCCGCTCCCCCACTATGCAGGTAGTGATTTGCGCAGGTTTACACTCCCGGAGTTGATTGATCGTGCGAAACAGGCGCTGCTCTCGCGGGCAGAGGGTCTGCATTTTTTTAGTGGTCGTTTTCGGAATTATGAAGGCAAGTGCCTGGCGGATGCCACTGACCCTGCTGCATTTGATAGACTGCCCGAACTGCTGCTGGGTCACCCTGCAGCAGGATCATCTTTTGACGGCGAGGCTTGGAGGCCCAGTCGTGGCGAAACGCTTTGTCGCTCTGCGGACTTGGCTCTCGAAGGCAAGTTTAACTTGCTGGGTTTGGAATGTCTATCCTTCGGGTGTCCGGTCGACTGGCATCTTGAGCCAACCAGCGGCCGCAGAAGCCCGCTGCTGCATTGGAAGAGGCTGAATTCATTGGATCCGTCGCTTACAGGCGACAAGAAGGTTGTCTGGGAGCTGAACCGGCACCAGCATCTTCTTGCGCTTGGCCGCGCTTTCCTGCAGACCGGCGATGATCGCTACGCCGCAGCCGTCGGTGAACAGATCGCTTCCTGGATCCGCGAGAACCCTACTAAGCAGGGCATCAATTGGGTAAGCAGCCT
>JALORT010000248.1 GCA_025458755.1 Methylotetracoccus sp. | reverse complement strand
AGACGCACGAACGGCCGAAGGAAACGTGGCCGAAAGCGCGGGCCTTACCTTCATACACCGCCCGCCGGAACTTTAGTCTTCGGCAAAGGCTCCCGGTTCGGGATCGGGTCGCGACGGCCTGAGGATCAAACGATGTTGCCCCGTCCCGGCGGCGAAAGGCAGGCGCTCACCCTGGACCCACGCCTGCTGCTGATCACGGTAGTGGGGTGACAAAGGGTGTCCCGACTGCCCGCCGGGCATATGAAAAATGCCGTCGCCGTGGTGACCGGGCGATACCACGAAACGCTCGCTCGCCCCTTGGTCCCCGCTGAGCACCCGAACACAATGACCCGAACAGCCGGGGCTCTCGTGTTCGGGCATGTCCAGCACCGGTGAAAGCCAGGCCAGCATTCGGCCGAACGGATGACGGACCGTGACGTGATTGACGCGTCCCCAAGTGAGTCGATCGAGACGCTCGACGCCGTAGTCGGCTTTCATCCGCCGCACCGTCGATTGCAGCACCTCCCGGAGGAAGTCCTCCCAACGCGCCAAGGCGCGATCGGGCAGGGTCGCCGCCGCCCGCTCCGTCAGCAGCGCCCGGAGGGGCGTCTCGGCTTCCCGCCAGCCGTAGCTGAACTTCGCGTCGACCCGCCGGCAACGTGCCAGTAGCGGACCGAAGACCGCCCGCAACAAATCCTTCCGGTAATCGACCAGCAACGCGATGCCCAGACTGTCGGCATCCAGACGCCCGTTCCAGGCGGCGACCGCCGTTTTCGCCTCGCGCAACGCCGGGTCATCCGCCGGGCCGGCCGGCAGACTCAGAACCAGGTCCCGATAAAACACGAAGAATTCGCTCTCGGTATCGAGCTGCAGCCGCAGCAGATCGTCTTCGCCCACGATTTCCAGTTGCGTCAGACGCTGATGAATCCGGTAGGCACGGTAGCTGTGCGCGAAGTTGTGACCGACGACGTGAGGGTAGTCCGCGCCGAGCGTCCGGTTGTTGGCGGTGGCGATGAAACCCGCGGGCGGATCGAACAGGCGCGGTAACTCCCCGGGCGGCACAAAGCCCTGCCAGCCGCGGGTGCCGTCCGCCCACGAGGTGCTGACGGCGCCGTCGAAGCCGCGCCGTTCAGGAAAGAAACCCGCGTAGGTCCAGGCAATGTGCCCGCGGTCGTCAGCCAGCGCCACATTCTGCGGCGGCATGCCGGCCCGGTTCATCACGGCGACCGCCTGCTCCAGGTCGGCGGCCCGATCCATGTCCAGCAGCGCCAGGTTCACACCATGCGGATCGAGCGCGGTCCAGCGGATGGCCACCCGGCGGCCGAGCAACGGTTCCGGCAGCACGGGCCCCCACACCGTCGTTTGGACCGCGACCGGTACCGCCGCGCCGTTTTTCACCGCGATCGTTTCCACCGACCGGCCGAATTCCTGCCAGCCCTTCGGTGTCCGGTACTGTTCGGGGTTGGCGGGATTCACGTCAAGCTGGACCAGATCGGCGACATCGGAATCGACATTAGTGAACCCCCAGGCCACCCGGCCGTTGCTGCCCGCAACCAGCAGAGGCAATCCGGGCAGCGTCACCCCCGCGAGTTGCGCCCCGCCGTAGCCGATCTCGGCACGGTACCAGATGTTCGGGACGCTCAGACCCAGGTGCATGTCGTTGGCGACCATCGCCCGACCGTCGCGGGATTTGGTCCCGGCAACCGCCCATTGGTTCGAACCCAGCATGCCGATATCCGGATCGACCGCCGCGCTCAGACGCTCGAGCCGGTTCTCATCGAGCAGCCGGGCGATGGCGCCGACCGGCGTCGCCTGCGGCGGGCGGCGGGACGCACTGCCGCCGAGCAGCGTGGTGGTGTAGCTGTCCGTATCAGGCGTCAGAAAAGAGACCACGGCGGACGGCAGAACCGCGTTCATCACCGTCAGCATCCGTTCGTCGCGTTCCTGGCTGGTCAGGGTCTGGAACATGCCGAACGCCACCAGCAAGCTGTCCTCCGGGCGCCACGGGTCCGGCCGATAGCCAAGCATCAGCATTTCGAAGGGCCACTCACGCAGAGCATTCATCTGCGCGTTGACCCCGCCGGCGTAGGCTGCCAGCACGTCCCGCTGATCGGCCGGCAGGGCCGCCAGAATCGCGGCGGCGGCGGCTTCAGCCCGATAGTGGCGCTGCGCACGATCCAGTGTCAGCACCCGCTCGCCGAACAACTCCGCCAGCCTGCCGGCACTCTTCCGGCGCGCCAAATCCATCTGAAACAAGCGGTCCCGTGCATGGAGAAAACCCAGGACCCGAAACGCATCGAGACGGTCGGCGGCCTCGATCGTCGGCACACCCAGCGCGTCCGATGCGACACGCGCTTCGAGCTGCAGCCCCGCAAGCGGAACCGCACCGTCCTGCCGCGGCAGCGAAGCCTGCAGCCGCCATCCGAGGACGCCGGCAACGCCGAGCCCCAGCAGCCCGGTCACCAGAGCCAGAATCTTCAGTGCTCTCCGCATCTTGCGCCTCGTCGCCGGTACATCACTGGTCGTTGGAGTAGGCAAGCCCTTCAGGTCGTCATGCCGGATGGCATTCAGAATTTGTGTCTTAAATGTGCGCCGCGCCCACGCTCCAACACACAGGGATCGAACAGATTCCCGTGCGCAGGCGCGCGGCACCGGGATTTCCTCCATCCTTGTCACGAATCGCGGTGTCCATCGCCTGCGCCCGTGCGTTGATCAGGCGAACCGACCGTGACCGCGGGAGTGTAAGGTCCGGCGTCGGGCGCTCATCAGCGGCGTTTTGCTTTCGGGTATACTGCCAGGCTTTTTGGAAAGGCCATCACGCATGAGACCCAGTGGACGACAGCCCGACGAACTTCGGCCGATCCGGATTACCCCTCACTTTACCAAACATGCCGAGGGATCGGTGCTGGTGGAATTCGGCGACACGCGTGTCATCTGCACCGCCAGTATCGAGGAGCGCGTTCCCTCGTTTCTGAAAGGCAAGGGGTCTGGCTGGATCACCGCGGAATACGGCATGCTGCCGCGCGCCACGCATGAGCGGAGTGGACGCGAAGCCTCGAAAGGGAAGCAGGGTGGCCGCACGATGGAGATCCAGCGTCTGATCGGACGTTCGTTGCGCGCCGCGATGAACATGGAAGCGCTCGGGGAGCGGACCATCACCATCGACTGCGACGTGATCCAGGCGGACGGCGGAACCCGCACCGCTTCGATCACCGGCGGCTACGTGGCCCTGGTGCTCGCGGTGCGGAAACTGATGAGCCAGCGGAAGCTGAAGGCCAACCCCGTGCACGGTCAGATCGCCTCCGTTTCGGTCGGCATTTACCGCGGCATTCCGGTCCTCGACCTGGATTATGCCGAGGACTGCGACGCCGAGACCGACATGAACGTCGTGATGAACGAAGCCGGGGCTTTCATTGAAGTGCAGGGCACCGCCGAGGGACACGCCTTCCGCCGCGACGAACTGGATGCGATGCTCGCTTTGGCCTCGCAGGGCATCGAAAACCTGCTGCTGCACCAGCTTGAAACGATCGAGAGCAGCAAGCACGGTGCCTGACCGGCCGCCGCGAGGGTGCCCCCGGGTGCCAAGCCGTGCTTGCCGAACGACCGGCCGCCCTGATGCCGGACTCCCATCCGCTTGGTTCGTCCCGGCCCCGTGAGCACGCACTCCTCGCTGCGAAGCATCATCCTCGCCAGCAATAATCCGGGCAAGGTCCGCGAGATCCAAGGCCTGCTGGCGGCATACGGCATCGAGGTCTGTCCGCAAGCGGCATTCGACATCGGCGAAGCGGAAGAAACCGCACCGACGTTCGTCGAAAACGCAATCTTAAAGGCGCGGCACGCCAGCCGCCAATCCGGCATGGCGGCGATCGCGGACGACTCGGGGATCGAGGTCGATGCGCTGAACGGCGCACCGGGCATCCGCTCCGCGCGGTTCGCCGGTCCGAAGGCCTCGGACCGGGAAAACATCGAGCGCTTGCTCGAAGCACTCGCCCGCGTGGCAGAACCCGCCCGCACCGCACGTTTCCGCTGTGTAATCGTGCTGCTGCGGCATGCCGAGGACCCGAGCCCGGTCATCGCGGAAGGCACCTGGGAAGGTCGCATCGCGCGGGAATCGCGCGGCGGCAGGGGATTCGGCTACGATCCGGTGTTTGTTCCCGCCGGCCGCGAATGCACCGCCGCGGAATTGGAGCCAGGGGAAAAGAACCGGCTCAGTCACCGCGGCCAGGCGCTGCGCCTGCTGGCGGAGCGCATCCGGTCGGCACTTTGACAGGACCATGTCATCGGCTTGTCCGGGCAGGCCGCTCCGACGCTTCACATCAGATGGGCGGTCTTCAGCTGCACGCCGATCACCAGCGCGGACTGCAGCATGCCGACCGCCACGACCCAGCGCACCAAGTCGGCCCGATTCTTT
>JALORT010000247.1 GCA_025458755.1 Methylotetracoccus sp. | reverse complement strand
CACCGGGGTGTTGATGATCCGCTCGAACGAAGCGTCGTCGGCGCGGTTGGCGATCAGCCGGAGGTAGGCCAGCGCATCCTTGATCTCCGCGCGCTCGAAGAATCGAAGGCCGCCGTAGACGCGATACGGGATACCGAACGCCACCAGCTTCTCCTCGAATTGCCGCGACTGGGCGTTTGAACGATACAGGATCGCCGCCTCGGAGCGGCGATGGCCTTGTTCTATCCACTGCCGGAGGCGTTCCAGCACGAACAGCGCCTCCTCCTGCTCGTTGAAGGCCGCGTATAGCGAAATTAATTCCCCGGTTCCGCCCTGCGTCCACAGCGTCTTGCCGAGACGGCCTTCATTGTTGGCAATCAATGCGTTCGCCGCGGTCAGAATCGTTGCGGTGGAGCGGTAATTCTGCTCCAGGCGAATCAGTTCGTGGGTCGGGTAGTCTTTCTGAAAGCTGAACAGGTTTTCGATCTTCGCGCCGCGCCAGCCGTAGATCGATTGATCGTCGTCGCCGACCACGAATAGGTTGTCCCGCCCGCGCGTCAGCAGGCGCAGCCACGCGTACTGAATCCGGTTGGTGTCCTGGAACTCGTCAACCAGAACATGGTGGAACCGCCGCTGATAGTGCTCCAGCACATCCGGCTTCTCGCGCAGGACTTCGTGCACGCGCAGCAGCAACTCGGCGAAGTCGACCAGACCGCTACGGTTACAGACGTCCTCATAAGCGAGGTAGATCCGCTGCATTTGCAGTTGATGCGGGTCGTAGGACTCCGGCAGATGTCGGGCGCGCCGCCCTTCGTCCTTGCAGCCATTAATGAACCACTGAATCTGCCGGGGTGGCCAGCGTGCCTCGTCCAGCTCAAGACCCTTCAGAATCCGCCGGATCAGCCGGTACTGATCGTCGGAATCAAGGATCTGAAAGGCGTCCGGTAAGCCCGCGTCCTTGGCATGGCGCCGGAGCAGCCGATGCGCGAGCCCGTGAAACGTCCCCATCCATAAATCTCGGGCGCTCAGGTCGAGCAGGTTCTCGATGCGGCTGCGCATTTCCAGCGACGCCTTATTGGTGAACGTCACTGCCAGAATGCCGTGCGGTGAGATCCCTTCAACCCGGATCAGCCAGGCGATGCGGTGGACCAGCACGCGGGTTTTGCCGCTGCCCGCGCCTGCGAGGACCAGCAGCGAAGGGTTCGCCGAGGTCACAGCCTGGCGTTGCGTTTCGTTCAGCGGGTCGATGAGCCGGGTAATGTCCATAGGCCTATTTTACGGAGCCGGCTTGCGCAAACTCAACGAAGCAAGCACAATCCCGGCGGTCCGCAACGAGGAGACTAGGCGATGGCTTTCGACTACAAAAGAATGATGCAACGCGAGCTGAACGTGGGCCTGAAGGACCAGAAGATTCGTTACGCTGCCGGTTGTACCGCGATCCTGATCTCGGTATTCCTGGGTAACATTCCGCTGCTGCTGCTGGGTGCTGTGCTTGTTGTCACCGCGCGTCTGCGCTGGTGTCCGGTCTATTCCGGAATGACCCGGAGCACGGTGGATCCGAACGAAGATACTTCGGGCGGTTGCTGCGGCGGGGGTCACGGCGCCCACTGAATAGGGAGGCGCGTTGCGCGCCTCAGTCCTCGCGGCGAAATACGCCGTCGATGGTGTGGGCGTCGGTCGGCTGCGGCGCGCGGGTCGACATCAGCATTTCGCCATGTTTTTCCAGATAGGCCGCCAGTCGGTGCCGTGACACGGGTATCAGGCAGATCAAGGCCAGCAGATCGCTGATGAAGCCGGGCAGGATCAACAGGAGCGCCGCGCCCATGACGATGGCGCTGTCCAGTACTTCTCTGGCCGGGTGCTCGCCGCGTCTCAGGCTCAGTTGGAGACGGTGCCAGAGTGTCCAGCTGCGGAATTGCAGCAGACGAAACCCGAGTATGGCGGCGATCAGCACGCCGATGAACATATTGAAAAAACCCATCGCTGCGCCGATGCGGATCAGCAAGTAAAAGTCGACGAACGGCAAGGCCAGCAGCAGGAAGAGTAACAGTCTGTGATCGCGCATCGTCATCTCACCATTCGGCTCACGGCGTCCATACTCGTTTAGCCCGTGCCTGAAAGCACCGACTTCTGTTTGGCTCTGAGCACTAGTCCGGACGAGCGGACGGCTCGCGAGTTGGCACAGGGTCTGGTTGCCGCAAGGCTTGCGGCTTGTGTGAACATTGTACCCGGACTGGTGTCACTTTATCCGTGGGAAGGTCGGATCGAGACGGCCGAGGAGTGTTTGCTGATCATCAAGACGCGCCGCTCCGGCTTTGAGGACGTTCGCGATTACCTGCGCGCCAACCATCCCTATGAACTACCTGAGATCATCGCTATTCCGATCGTCGCGGGACTTCCCGAATACTTGGCATGGATCGACGCGTGTTTGAACGATTGATCTGCTCTGTGAACAGTGTGCTGTGCACACTCGCGTTTGCGCTGCTGGCCGCGGCCGTCCATGCGGCGGAGATCTTGCCGGTCGATCAAGCGTTCAGGTGGTCGGTGACCACCGAGACCCGCGGCGAGGCGGTATTTCGGTGGACCATCGACGATTGCTGTTACCTGTACCGTGACAAGTTCAAGTTTGCAGCCAAGACCCCGGAAGTTGAACTTGGGTCGCCGCATTATCCGCCCGGCGAGACCAAACACGACGAGTTCTTCGGAGACATGGAGGTCTATCGCGGAGGGGTGGAAATCCGTGTGCCGGTGACATTGGGTGCTGGGATCGGCGACGACTTCCAGGTCGAGTTTGGATATCAGGGCTGCTCCGACCAGGGAATCTGTTACCCGCCGCAGAAGCGCGTGACCTCCGTCACCGCCGGGCCTCCCACCTCAACTTCGGGAGATGGGCCGTCGGCCGCAACGTTCGATCAACTGGCCCAGGCCTTGGAGTCGTTGGGTGCGCGTTCGGCGTCCGGCGATCTCCTGCCGGCGGATCAGGCGTTCCGTTTCGCGGCTGAAGTCCGCGACGCGCACACGATTAAGGTTGGATGGCAAATCGCAGAGGGCTACTACCTCTACCGCGAAAAGTTCCAGTTCAGGCTGCTCCAGGCGGGCGACGTCCGGCTGGGCGCGTACGAAATTCCGCGCGGTGAACCGAAACTTGATGAAGAATTCGGATCGGTCGAGGTATTTCGCGGCGAAATCGATTTTCTGCTGCCCGTGCTCGGCAGCAACGACGCCTCGACGGTTCGTCTCGAGGTTGGCTTTCAAGGATGTGCGGACCGCGGCGTTTGTTATCCGCCGCTCACCAAAACTGTGGTGCTGGAACTTCCCTCGGCGGAGACGGCTGCGGGATCGGGGCCGTCAGACCCGACGACGCCCCGAGTCGAACGCTTCACCGCCGAGCACGACCGAATCGCGGCGGGTCTCGGGAAGACGTCCGCCTGGCTGACGGTGCTTTCATTTCTCGGATTTGGGCTGCTGCTGGCGTTCACGCCGTGTATGTTTCCGATGATTCCAATCCTTTCCGGGATCATCGTCGGTCAGGGTCACCCCATCACGAGCGGACGAGCGTTCATGGTATCGCTCAGCTATGTCGTTGCCTCGGCGGTGACCTATACCGTATTCGGCGTGCTGGCGGGTTTGTTCGGCAGCAATCTGCAGGCCTTGTTTCAAACCCCCTGGATCATCGTTTCAGTCAGTATCGTCTTCGTGCTGTTGGCCTTGGCGATGTTCGGATTTTTCCAGCTTCAGTTCCCCACTTTCATTCAGTCGCGGATCGCCGCCGTCAGTTCCAAGCAGAGCCGCGGATCGCTGTCCGGTGCAGCCATCATGGGGGCGCTGTCCGCATTGGTGATGGGGCCTTGCGTCGCACCGCCGCTGGCGGGGGCACTGATCTATATCGGCAAGACCGGGGATGCCTGGCTGGGCGGTACGGCCCTGTTCGCGCTGGGATTCGGCATGGGGATCCCGCTGTTGATTCTCGGGGCCTCTGCAGGCAAGCTGCTGCCGAAAGTAGGGATTTGGATGAACACGGTACGGGCCGGATTCGGCGTCGGATTACTTGCGGTGGCGGTTTGGCTGCTGGAACGTATTTTGCCGCCCGCGGCCGCGCTTTTCCTTTGGGCGCTGCTGCTGATTATTCCGGCCATCTACCTCGGGGCTCTGGATGCGCTGCCGCAACCCGCCTCCGGGTGGCGAAAGTTGTGGAAGGGGGTCGGCGTCGTAATGCTGACTTACGGCATTCTGCTGCTGGTTGGTGTCGCGACCGATGCCAACGACCCGCTGCAGCCTCTGCGCGGGTGGGGTGGCGGGTCAAGCGCACGACCGACGGAACAAGCTCCGGCCTTCGAGCGAGTGGAAACCGTGGAGGAACTCGAACAGCGTCTGACCGCGGCCGGGGCCCAGGGACGATGGGTCATGCTGGACTATTACG
>JALORT010000246.1 GCA_025458755.1 Methylotetracoccus sp. | reverse complement strand
ATCGGCGCGGATCCGCGCGGAGCCGATATTTCCGTGGGTGCTGCGCCTGCGGGTGCCGGATTCGAAAGCGCTGGCCGAGCGTTTCGATGAGGTCCGTCAATGGATCCGTTCGCTGACCGAAGGCAGCAAAGCGGAACGCGGTTTCGGGTACGAGATCGAGTGGGCCGAGATCAATCATCGCCAACTGGGCCGCAATCGGGTGCCGGTGCGGGTCTCGGTGGCGGAAGAAGCCGACGCGCTGCGTCTGATCGAAAAGAGCCGGGACGCGGCGCGCTTTCAGCAGGTCGCGGACCAGATCCTGGCCCACTTTCCCATGCTTCGGGAGTGGATGGCGCAGCGGCCGATGACGATGCTCGAGCATGCAGCCGATGGCCCGCGCCTGCAGGCGGTGCTGGCGTGGTTCTGCGAACACCCGCGGCCGGGGATCTACCTGAGGCAACTCGACATTGCCGGCGTCGACACCAAGTTCATCGAGACGCGCAAAGGACTGTTGGCCGAACTGCTGGATCGGGTGTTGCCGGAGGCATTCATCGAGCGGGAGGCGACCGGCAGCCGGGGTTTCGAACAGCGTTACGGTCTGCGGTCCAAGCCTCCGTTGGTTCGATTTCGATTGCTGGATCCTCGCCTCGCGATTCACGGTCTCACCGATCTCTCGGTCCCCGTCGAGCAGTTTGTGCGCCTGAATCCTCCGGTCACCCGCGTTTTCATCACCGAAAATGAAATCAACGGCCTGGCGTTTCCCGCGGTGCCGGAGAGCCTGGTAATCTTCGGTCTGGGCTACAGCCTGGACCGCTTGGCGGAGGTGCGGTGGCTGGCCGACAAGGCGCTGTATTACTGGGGCGACATCGACACCCATGGGTTTGCGATGCTGGACCGCATTCGCAGTTATTTTCCGGATACGCGTTCGTTCCTGATGGACCGACCAACGCTGTTGGCGCACCGCCCGCTGTGGGTCACGGAAGAGACGCCTCATCACGGCTCCCTGATGCGTCTGAGCGACACCGAGCACGCTCTGTTCGAGGATCTGCGCGACCACCGCTGGGGTGACCGGCTACGGCTGGAGCAGGAGCGTATCGCCTTCGGCTGGCTCGAACGCGCCCTCTGCGATCTTTAACCCGGCGCACGGGGCGTCTTGAATCCACCCTGCGCCGAGCGGCCGCCATATGGAGCGCAAAAGGGGGGTCATCGCCCAATCCGCGTATCGGTAAAACTATTTGCAGCTCGCCAATGTCCTAGTAAAGCGGTGGGGCATACGCTGTCTCGCACGTCACCGGCCCTTGCCGCTGAAGACCGATCGGGAATGGTAGCCGACGCCCTAGCCCGATCGTGCCGGCGCCGAGGGCCCTTAAAAATTCATTCATTGGGGAGGTCACTGCATGTTCAAATGGAGCGCATGGAAACCCTGGGAAATCGTTGCGTTCGGGACGCTGGCTGTCGCCGGACTCAGCGTTGCGTTGATGATCTTCGCGGCCCCGGAGGGGGAGGAAGACTGGGAGGAGTTCAAAGTGAAAAACCACTGTGTCAGCCTGGCTCAGGAACGCGGGGGACGCGCGGCAGGCTGGCGCTGTGATGACGGGGAAGTGCACTACCGCTGGCGGCAACAGAAATAGGTGAGCCCAGGCGCGGCTTTGATTGGGGTGGTGCCCGTTGCCGGAGATCGTTACGCCCGGCGGCGGCTCACCCCACGGCGGCCGGGTGATGTGAAACGGCAAAGAGCGAGACCGCGGCCTGCGCCCGCCCAAGCGTATGCGCAGCCGCAAGCCCCCGAAGGATGAATCAGGCTCGCTCGACATCTCGGCCCCGATGCCCACGGGGAAGGAAGGTTAAGGTTCGAGCGATCGCGGCTTGCGGGGGTTCGGGCCGCGCCCGGACCGCGGGTCATAGTCCCGGGGACACCGCCGTTACGCTGAGGGAAATATCGTAATCCACCAGTCGGGCGTGGAGTACATCGCCGTGCGAGATACGCGCGACGCCCTCGGGAGTGCCGGTGAAAATCAGATCCCCGGCATGTAAGGTGAAAATTCGGGATAGATAAGAGATCAGCGCGGCAAAGTCGAACAGCATGTTTCGGCTATTGCCCGACTGTCTGATCTGCTGGTTGACGCTCAGGTCGAATTTCAGATCGTTCCGATCCGTGATTTGTTCTGCCGGCACGAAATCGCTGATCGGGCCGAAGGAGTCGAAACCTTTCGCGATCGTCCACGGCTTGCCTTCTGCCTGTGCTTTTCTCTGCAGGTCTCGGGCGGTGACGTCGATACCGACACCGTAGCCGGCGATCCGCTCCCAGGCCTGGTTGCGGTCGAGATGTCGTCCGTCTCGCCCCAGCAGCAGCACGATCTCCGCTTCGTGCTGGACGTCATTGCTTTCCGGGGGCAGGGTGATGATCCCGCCGTCACCGATCAGGCAGCCGGTCGGTTTCAGGAAAACGACGGGACTTTCCGGAACAGGGTTGCCCAGTTCGCGGGCATGCGCCGCATAGTTGCGGCCGATGCCGTAGACGCTGCGTATCGGCCAACGGTCGCCGCGAGTCAGCCTCGCCTCGGGGCAGGGCAGCCCGTTTTGGGTGCATTCATCGCGTGGCATGACGTGTTTCCTTCGGGACCAGGTCGATTTCGCTAATATTCCTGGAACGCTGCGATTCAGTTATCCTGAGACGCGGGTCGTGATACAGCGCCCGCATCTCGTTCTCTTCTGCACGGAGATAATGGTACATGAAGTGGCTGCTGCAATCCTTTGTGCTGGCATTTTGGCTGGGCTACGCGCCCGCGTCACAGGCTCTTTGCGCCACCGACGGGACCTACGGGCCGGGCGACGCCTTGATCGATTTGATCGTCTATCGTCCTATCGGGTTGGTGGGAACCGCGGTGGGTGCGGCCGGGTTTCTGGCATTGTCGCCGTTTGCCGCGCTGGCCAGCATCCCGCCGCCTCACGATGCCTTCGGCAAGACCTCGGATTTACTGGTCTTGACCCCCGCTGCGTTCACGTTCAAACGTCCGTTCGGTGATTGCACCGAGATGGGATACGATGACTGGTAAATCGGCGGTTCGGGACGGTGTTCACGCGTCATGCTGCTGCTCCGGACCGCTGGACCCGCCACACGATGAGCGATGATCTCCCCAGGTTTCGCTCGGCGGTCGGAGTGCCGCGTCGGCGGTGCGGGTGGCCGGTAACGCGGAAGGTGTCGGCAAGGACATCACCAACATCCGCGCCGAGCGCACAGTTCTCCGGCGACCGGAGAGGCGATACGCTCGCCGAAATCGCACAGCGCTTCGACGCCAAGGCGTCAGCGTATCTCCGGATCGTCAAGGTCGACCTCGAAGTCATCTAAAGACCCCGACAAGATTTTCGTGGGGCGGAAGGTCCGCATTCCACGACTGCTCTCGAGACCCTCGGGTACTGCAGCCTTCCTCCTCCCTCTTCTCTTGCATTGTCCTTCTCGCCCCTGCGCCCGTCGGTACAGGTGCGTCAGCGTACCCCGCATGATGTTGACGGGAATCGACTTTAGGGCGTGCTTCTCAAGGCCCTGTGCTATCGGCTAGACTGACCGCGCCCATCCCGCACCGCGCGGGACTGGGCTTCATCCCGACAACAAGAGAGGAAAACGGTTATGCCCCCAACCCCGAGCTCGGAAGAGCACCGGCACGAAGACTCACCCATTGGAACCTGGACACTACTCTGCATCATTGGTGCGGCCATGACCGCGGGCTGGCTGTTTCTGTACTTTGGCGTGTTTATGCCGCGCGGCGTTGTGCAGTGAGGTCGCCGATGCATATCAATCCCCTGGAACAGAAGTGGCTGTATGTGTCGTTCGGGATGGTGGCGATCTTTCTCGGGTCGATTCTGCTGACAGCAGTCACGAAAGGCGTGCATCCCCCCAGTCACATCGAGACCATCGATTCGGCCAGTCTTCATCTGACGGAGGAGTTCGCGGAGGACAACTTAGGCGTTCACCAGCTCGCTGACGGGCGTTTGCAGGTCACGCTGGTCGCGGCTCGCTACGGGTTTTACCCCAATCACATCGAGCTGCCGGCCGATACGCCGGTCACCTTCAGACTCGCGAGCGTTGATGTGATGCACGGCGTTCATGCCCCGATGACGAATATGAGTACCATGATCGTCCCCGGCTATGTGTCCGAGATCACGACGGCATTCCCGAAACCCGGCGATTATCCGATGCTTTGCAACGAGTATTGCGGCATGGGGCATGACCACATGTGGAGCAAGATGACCGTAGTCGCCAAGGAGAATTGGCATGGTGCGCCGCAAGCCAAAGTTCGGGGGGATAGATCATGAATGACGTCGCCGTGAAGCGGTTCGTCCTCAGTCATTTCTGGGTCGCATTCGGCGCCTTCGGGCTGGCCAGTGTCCTGGGTTTCTACCAAGTGCTGGAGCGCAGCGGCATCATCACG
>JALORT010000245.1 GCA_025458755.1 Methylotetracoccus sp. | reverse complement strand
ATGGCGCGGATGATCGGGCCGTAGAGGAAGCGCTTCAGCAGCCAGACGAGGATGAGGAAGTTCACCCACTGCGCAGCGACCGTCAACCAGTCGACCTGCACGGGTCAGCCTCCGACCTTGCCGGCAAAGTGCTCCCAGAACGGGTTGGCGAAGATCAGGATCATGCTGATCACCAGACAGTAAATGGCGGTGGACTCAACCATGGCCAGACCTACAAACAGGGTTCGGGTCAGTGTCGGCGCTTCGTCCGGCTGCTGGGCAATCGCGCTCAGCGCCTGGGCTACGGCGCGCCCTTCGCCGAGAGCGGGGGCGACGCTGCCGATCGCCATGGTCAATCCGGCGGTAAAGATGGATACGGCGGCGATGATGATGTCACCACTGATTTCACTCATGTCAGGCTCCTTACGGGTTACTTGTCTTGTCATCGCCACGGGCTGCCCCAGCCGAGGCGATGTAAACCATCCCCAGCACGGCGAAGATGTAGGCTTGCACCAGCCCGGTGATCAGTCCGAGCAGTTGCAGCAGGATGGGAAAGAAGAACGGCACGATGCCGAGGAGAATCGCGCCAATCACCGATCCACTCATCATGTTGCCGTACAGGCGTACCGCCAGCGCGATGGTTCGCGAAATCTCGCCGATGATGTTGAACGGCAGCATGAACACGGTTGGCTTCAGGTACTCTACGAGATACGCGAACAAACCCTGCCGTGCGATGCCGAAGATCGGGACGGCCACCATGACCGCAATGGCCAGCGCCACTGCAGTCGACAGGGAAGCCGTCGGAGCTTGGTAGCCGGGAACGACGGCCAGGAGATTGGCGACCGCGATGAACAGGAATAGCGTCCCGACAAACGGCAGGTAAGCGCCCGGTTCCTGACGGCTGGCAGAGCGGATCTGGTCGCGCATTCCGTTCACCAGGATTTCCAGCAGATTCTGCCAACGCGGGATCTCCGCCTCCTCGCGCAGTCGTCGCGTGACCAAGTACGAGCCAAGCACGAGAATCGCCATTACCAGCCAGGTGAAAGCAATCGTCGCGTTGATCGGGATCGGACCCCAGTACCACAGCACGGCCTCGTCCGGACTGAGCTTCATCGGTTGGCTCCAGGTGCCCTGATACGACGGACCCACAGCCAGCGGGCCGCCCACAAGCCCGGCACGGCCGCCACGTAGCGCTGCCAATGGCCATCGGCCAGCAAGTAAAGCCCGATGGCGACGATGGCAAACCGGACCAGTAGGCTCGCCGCCACAGCCAGCCCCGGATTGCGCCATCGCGATGCATGGCGAACGGTCAACCAGAGCCCGCCGAAAAACAGGCTACCTAGCAGCATGCCGGTGAGAACGACTCCGACGAGTTCGATGAGCGAAACACCCACGTCAACCTTCCCCATGCCTGTCGTGTCCTTCCCGCTGGACCCAGTACCAGGCATTCACACAGCCGAGCATGACGCCCAGGAACAGCAGTGTGAGCGTCCAGGAGATGCTGCCCGACCACCGCCGATCGATCCAGATACCGAGCGCGATTCCCAGCACAGTGGGCACGGCGACTGCCCAGCCCACGAGGCCGAACATGCCGAGGCCGAACCAGACGCTGCGTTCAGGCCTGCTCCGCGCCCGCAAGCGGCGTGCGGCCTTTTCTCCGATGGTGTCGGCGAGATTCTCGCCGAGGTCGGGTTCAAGCGGCATGTCATCTTGTCCTTTGTAGCTCGATGAAACGTTTGGCTACCCCGGCCTCCAGTCGCGCGAGTACGGTGCGCGCGCAACGTTCGTGCTCGTCGAGGTCGCGGCAGCGACGGACCATCGACAGCTTCAAGGTGGCGGGATCGGCACCGACGACGGCTTCGCGGGCTGATATCCGAACCGCCAGACCGCTCTTGACCAGAATGCCCTCGTCGATGCCGACGAAGGTCTCGACACCCGCGGCGGTGAAATAGGTCAGAAGTCCCGGAACGAGGACGGTGACGAAATCCACGTGCCGTGGTTCCAGGCAGAACGACCCATTCTCCGCCTCGGCAATAATCTTGCTCACCGCTTCGTCGACCAGCACTTGCGTCGGAACGAGTATTGTCAAGCTGATCAAGCGCACCTCACACTCCACCTTTGGTCGCATTGCCCCTGGCCTCGCCAACCGGGCCGATCATGTACAAGGCGTTTTCCGGCATGTCGGCATAATCGTCGCGGAGGATGAACTCGCAGCCCTCCAGTGTTGCGTCGAGAGTCACCGACCGGCCGGCCTGCCCGGTAAACCGTTCTGTGGTGTAGAAGGGCTGGGTCAGAAAACGCTCGAGGCGCCGCGCGCGATTCACCGTACGACGGTCCGCTTCGGCGAGTTCCTCCAGTCCCAGCATGGCGATGATGTCCTTCAGTTCCTCATACTCGGCCAAGGTGCGGCGCACGGCTTGAGCGACATGGTAATGCCGCTCGCCGACCACGGACGGGTTGAGCATCTTGGAGTTCGAGGCCAGTGGATCAATGGCTGGGTAAAACCCCTGCGCGGCCCGCTTGCGCGACAACACCACCGATGCCGAGAGGTGGGAGAAAGTGTGGCTGGCAGACGGATCGGTGAGATCATCGGCCGGCACATACACTGCCTGCACGGAAGTGATCGCGGCACTGAGCGAGCTCGATATGCGCTCCTCCAGTTCGGCGAGTTCGGTCGCGAGGGTGGGCTGATAGCCGACACGTGAGGGAATTCTGCCCATCAGCCCCGAGACCTCGGTGCCAGCCTGGATGAAGCGAAAAATGTTGTCAATGAGAAGCAGGACATCCTGCTTCTCATTGTCCCGAAAATGTTCAGCAATGGTCAGGGCTGCATGGCCCACCCGAAAGCGCGCCCCGGGGGCCTCGTTCATCTGTCCAAAGACCAGCACGGCACGCTCCAATACACCACTCTCGCGCATTTCCCGATAGGTTTCCTCGGCCTCGCGGCAGCGTTCGCCGATCCCGCAGAACAGACTGACGCCTCGGTAGCGACCAGCCACGTTATGGATCAGCTCGGCGATTACCACCGTTTTGCCGACACCAGCGCCGCCAAACATGCCCGCTTTGCCACCCCGTTCCAGGGGCGAGAGCAGATCAATGGCCTTGATGCCGGTTTCGAAGATCTCCATCTTCGCCGAGCGCTGCGCCAGCGACAGTGGCGGCTGATGTATGGAGCGCCATTCTTCATCTTCGAAATGCCCGCCACCGTCGATAGGGTCGCCGAAGACATTGAGCATCCGTCCCAACAGCCGTCGCCCCACGGGCACCCGCAACGGTTGACCGGTATCGATCGCCGGAGCACCCCGGAATAATCCCTGTGTCGGCGTTAGTGCAATGCCGCGGACCGTGTCTTCGCTTTGATGGGCCACGACCTCGATGATCACCTGACGTTCGCTTCCCGCCCGCAATGCATGATTGACCGCCGGCAAGCTCCTGCGGAAAAGGATGTCGACCACGCTGCCACGTACCGAAACCACGGAGCCGGTCCGGTCGATTTCGCTCTTGGAAGCGCAAGATGGACGGACCGGCTTCGGCATCGTCAAGCCACCCACAGGCCGAACAACATCCCACAGGCCGTCGCCATGACGATGACCAGTGACACGAAGGCCAGGGTCTTGGTCGTGCCCAGAACGCTGTTGATCACCAACATGTTCGGCAGCGACAGGGCTGGCCCCGCCAGCAGGAGGGCAAGAGCGGGTCCCTGACCCATACCGCTGCCGATCAGTCCCTGGACGATCGGCACCTCGGTCAGGGTGGCGAAGTACATGAAGGCACCGGCAAAGGCTGCAAAGAAATTTGCGCCCAGGGAATTGCCGCCAACGGCCGTCGAAACCCATGCCGAAGGGATCAGACCCTCATGGCCTGGGCGGCCGAGCAGGACACCGGCGATCAATACCCCGATCAACAGCAGCGGCAGGATCTGCTTGGCATAGTCCCAGGCCGAGGAAAACCAGGCGCCCCCCTGATCCCGGTCAGTGCTGGTGATCCAGGACAGCCCGACCACGGCGAAGGCGAACGGCACCAGGGGTTGGGCACGGAAAAAGACGGCCGCGACCACCACCGATGCCGCGACCAGCAGCACACGGCCGCGCGGCAGGTGAAACCAGGCCATCAGGATCAGGCCGAGGCCGAGGCCAAACAGGCCGGTGACCCACCACTTGATCGAATAGACAAGGTACCAGAGGCCTTCTGTGGTCTCTGGCCTGGCCCAGTTGGCAAATATCAAAATGACGACCAGAACGGCGAGGAACAGTGCGTTTTGCCAGAGGGGTCGGCTTTCTTCGGCCTCAGGCATGGTCACGTGCTTCTTGATCTTTTCCAGTTCCTCCTTCCGGAACAGAAACGCCATCATCAGGCCGATCACGACACTGAACAGGATCGCGCCGATTGCCCGCGCGACACCCAGCTCCATGCCCAGTATCCGTGCCGTG
>JALORT010000244.1 GCA_025458755.1 Methylotetracoccus sp. | reverse complement strand
CGAAGTCGATCTTCACCATGATCGGGTACATCATGAAGAACAGACAGATCGCGATCGGGATCGAGACCACGGGTGCGCCGTCCACGTTCAGGGACATGCCGTCCAGGCTGCGCGCGAACTCAGGAGCGGCTTTGCCGAGCAGGATACCGCCCAGGATGCAAAGCGCGACCCACACGCTCAGGTACCGCTCGAACAGACTCTTCATCTTGCGCGGCTCGGCGGTCTGGCCGCGAGTGCTGGTGGCGCTGGAGCTATGCGTCATGGGAATTGGAGAGTTGCTGAAGTGCCAACTTGGACGGAACACTCACGCAGCCGGTGCCTCGGTCCGTGACATCTTGCCAATGTCGTCGAGCTTCTTCTGCAGCGCGAGGCGATCGAGTTTCTCGAGCGGCAGATTCATGAAGATGTTGAGGCGGTTCTGCAGATGCGTGTAGGCGCGGAAGAAGGCACGGCGCTTGTCTTCGTCGGTCCCTTCCACCGCTGCGGGATCCTCGACGCCCCAATGCGCGGTCATCGGCTGGCCGGGCCATACCGGGCAGACCTCGCCCGCGGCGTTGTCGCAGACGGTGAAGACGAAATCCAAGGCCGGAGCGCCGGGTTGGGCAAACTCGTCCCAGGCCTTGCTGCGCAGGCCCTCTGTGTCGACGCGATGCTTCTTGAGCAGTTCGACCGCGAACGGATTGACGATGCCTTTCGGATGGCTGCCGGCTGAAAAGGCGCGGTACTTCCCGCGTCCCGCCGCATTGAGATAGGCCTCCGCCAGAATGCTGCGGGCGGTGTTGCCGGTGCATAGGAACAGAACGTTGTAGGGGCGGTGCTCGGTCATGAGATTCTCTCGGTTGGAAGTTGGAAGAGGGTGGCGTCAGGTGCGAACATGCTTGCCCGGGAAGGCAACCTTCACGGTCTCGATCGCCGGCGCGCAGCAAGCCGAAGCCTTCGCCTCATCCTGCGACGGGACGTTGTCCCCGCCGAACACGGGGATCGTGGCAAGGCTGTGGAACGATTCCCAGGCGATGCCTTGCGGATCCACGGTCCAGTGCTTGTCGGAGCGGGCATAACAGCAGGCGGCCTGCTCCTGGGCAACGGCGGGAAGCGCGGCGGCGTCGAGGCGATCGCGCAGCTCCCCCAGCTCGTCATTGTTCTCCACCTGGATGCCCAGATGATCCAGGCCCGGCTGGCGGCCGCGGGTCGAGATCGCGAAGTTGACGCGCGGATCGTCCAGCATCCACTTCGCGTAGTCGGGTTTCAGCACCGTCGGCTCGGCTGCGAAGAGAGCCCGGTAGAAACTCACGCTCTCCGCGAGATTGGCGACCGCTATGTGGACGTGGAATCGCTTCATGGCTTTAAGAATCCTCCGTTGCTTTAAGTCTACATTTCCAATATTATCGAAATATGTCACCGTTTGAAAGTCGTACTGATCTGCCCCTGATCGGCTAAGATCGACACCATACCTCCCAGTCTGCCCGCAGCCGTTTGGACGATGCTCAAGAAGCGCTGCTTGACTCAGCAGCGACATCGACGGTCTGTCCTCGGGTAACTTGCTATGGATACGTTGCTCTCCCACGTGTTGCCGGTCTTGTACGGGGGGATGGGCAACCTCGCGGCTTACCTGGCGGCCCATGTGTTGCTGTGCCTATTGCCGGCGTTTTTTATTGCAGGGGCCATGGCCGCGTTGATTCCCACGGAGTCCGTAACCCGCTTCCTTGGTCGCAATTCGAGGAAGACCGTTTCCTACCCGGCGGCGGCGGCCGCAGGCTCGCTGCTCGCGGTGTGCTCGTGCACCATCGTTCCGCTATTTGCCGGGATCTACAAGAAGGGCGCGGGGCTTGGTCCGGCGATCACCTTCCTCTTTTTCGCCCCCGCTGCCAACATTCTCGCGCTGGCCTATACCGGCGGCATCATCGGCGCCGATCTGGCAGCTGCCCGACTCATCCTTTCGCTGATTTTTGGCATCGGCATCGGGCTGATCATGGCGCTGATTTTCCGCGCCGACGACGCCGAGCATGAACGGGCCGCCGATAGCCTCTTTGCTGGCCAAGGCGCGAAGGGCATGGGGCGGGGTGCGCTGCTTTTCCTTCTCGTCTGGCTTGCACTGCTGCTGGCGGGTACGTTGAAGCTTGGGGTGCTGACCGGCACGTACGTTCATTTCGATCTGCCTTTGCCCGACGCAGCGGCATGGCAGAGCACCCTTGATCGGCTTGTGCCCTACGATGCGAGCAAGGGAGAGGAGGGCGTCTCGGTCCAGGGGCTGGTCTTGATCGTTCTGCTTGCAGCAATTGGCGGCAGTGCCTGGCGTGGGCTAGAGAATATTCAGGACGGGGCCAATCTGTGGACCCGGGTGAGTCTCGTCCTGATCGCGCTGACCCTGCTGCTGGCGTCACTCGCCGTTCAGCCCACACCCGCAGGTCTGCGCGTCGGCCTGACGGGGAAGTTCTTTGGCGTCGCCGCCGCGCTGGCTGCGTTGTACAGCATCGCCCGCAACCGTCTCTCGCCGGAGGATTGGTTGTGGGAATCCTGGCGTTTCGTGAAACAGATTTTCCCGCTGCTGGTGGTCGGCGTCTTTATCGTCGGGATGATCCGCATGGTGATTCGCCCAGAGTGGATCGAAGTTCTCGCCGGCACCAATTCACTCCTCGGCAACCTGGCCGGTGTGGCGTTCGGTGTCTTCATGTATTTCCCGACCCTGGTCGAGGTGCCGATCGCCAGGATGTTCCTCGACCTGGGGATGCACCGGGGACCCCTGCTGGCGTATCTCATGTCTGATCCAGAACTCTCCCTACAGAGCATCCTCATCCTCTCCGCCATCATCGGCAAGAAGAAAACCTGGACCTACGTCGGTCTGGTTGCCTTGTTCAGTGCTGGCGCTGGTATGACCTTTGGGGCCTGGGTCGATGGTGCTCCGCTTCTTGTCCTGGCTTCCTGGCTGGCAGGATTCATCGCGGTGCTGGCGGCGCTGCTGTCCGCGGCCAGCCGGCGCTCGCGCTCACTTACAGGAGTCTGATCATGCTTACCATCAAGGTTCTCGGTCCGGGTTGTGCCAACTGCAAGAAACTCGAAGAAGTGGTGCGCACTGCAGTGGCGTCGCTGCAGGTCGAAGCGCAGATCGTCAAGGTCACCGACATGCAGGAGATCATTGCCTGCGACGTGCTGAAAACGCCTGGCCTGCTGATCAATGAGAAACTGGTTTCCTCTGGCCGAATTCCTGCGCCCGAAACGGTTGTCGAGTGGATTCGGGCCGCTGTGTAGCCCGCGGTTCGGTCCTCAGGAGCGCATAGGCTTGCGCGGTGGGGTGATGACCACCTTTGTCGGCAGGCAATGCTCGGGATGCCCGCTGCAGCTGTTCTCGGTCAGGAATGCCACGACCTCGTTCATCCGCTCGAAATCGGGGGCGTAGATCAGAAAGCGCCCCCGGGGACTGGACGGCAACCAGCCCCGCGTTGGCGAGCTCCTTCAGGTGAAAGGAAGGCGGCGCCGCGGGAATGCGGTCGTCACTCAACGAGGGCGCGGCCGGCCACCACGGCGTGAAGGTATTCGCTACCGCTCTCGAGATAGTGGCGGTAGGCCAGCGCGCCGAACCGAATGGGATCGAAGAGCAAGATCGTCGAGTTCATCTGCCCATCGTCCTCGTAGCCCCCGCCCGGATAGCGGGCGAGCACCCGCTCGCGCAGGGTCGGCGCCATTGTGGCGAACATCGTGACATACGCGATGTACTCATGCGCCTGGATTGCTGGTTTCGTGATCTCGAAGTTCGCAGCCGCGACGGCATGAGCAACTTCATGCGCCACAAGACTGCGATAGAGGGCCGGTTCCATGGGCATTTCGAACCAACCGCCTTTGGCAAACTCCGCGTAGCCCAGCACGAACACCCGGTTGTCCTGCGCCAGATAACAACCAGCGGCGGAAGAACCCGCGACCGCTGGCAGCGCATGCACGACATCGATCGAGATTTTATCGCCCACGGCGAAACCTTGACCGGCGAGGAAGGACTCGGCATCGCGCGCGCCGGCACAAGCGATCAGTGCCTCGGCGCGGTAAGGCGAGCGAACGACAACACTGGGCGGATCGCAATGAAAATCGACCGGCGCCGAGTTCGACGCGCCGCCCGAGAGAACATCCGAGCAACCCGATATCGTCACTGCGAGCAGACAGCTGACCGCGATACCCAGGCTGTTGAAAGTCACGGTGTACCCCTCCTGCTCGGCCGATCGGGACGGTCCCCTCAAGGGCCTTCCCGCCTCGTGGAATTCCACTGCGTCAGCGCACGACCTATTCTCCGCACCGGTCCGATGTCACCGGCGGACGACTGAGAGGTTGTGAAAATTTCCCGCCCCAGCGCGCCGGACACCGTGCACGGCGGGTATAATGCCGGGGTCATGTTCTGAGCGGTGTCTGACGATGGAATCGACCCAAC
>JALORT010000243.1 GCA_025458755.1 Methylotetracoccus sp. | reverse complement strand
ATCCCGGGGGGGGATGGTGTACTGCGCGCTCCGAAAACGCCTGACGGTGGCCGGGCGCCGAATTGCTCAGCGGTCTCCCAGCGCCGCGGCAGCAGACGCGTCCGAGATCAGGCAGTGAACGCGGCGGGTGGATTGGTTGAGCACGCCGCCGACGACAGACCGGAAAGTCCTCTTCGTGTTGGGGGCTACCGTACCTTCGAGCAGCATTTTCGAAGTCTCAAGCAAGGTTAGATCCTTCGCATGCTGGGAGCACACCACTTCGATCTCCCGGATGTGCAGTGCGCTCTTGTTCCGCACCGTCAGATCAAGGATCAGCGCGTGTTTCCCGCCATCGGGACGCCAGGAAAAATTCGCAAGCTGCACCGAGCGCAGTAGATTTCTTTTTTCCGTGAGCCGCTGCAGTTGCGGTGAGGCGGAAGCGCCGGGGTTTGGCGACCTTCCCGAGGGCTCACCGGTGGCCGGCACAGCCGACCGGCTTGGAATGTCGGCAAGGTGCGCGTCGCCGGGCGACGGTCCGGAGTGCGCCGAATTGGCTTCGGGCCCAGACTCTGCCGGGCGTGGCGTGGTCGTCGCGCTCTGATTACCTCGGGACGGCACCTTCGCGGCGAAGTCAGCGCTGCGCGTAGCGTTCGCACCGGGTCGCTGCGCTGGATCACGTGCCGCCTGCTCGAAGGAGGCCACGTACAGGATCAGACCGAGCACCAGAACCCCTGCGGCAACCGTCGGCAGCATGACTCGACGGCTCGACCGTAGCCAAGCGAACGGGCCGGCGCCTGATGCACGGCTCCTGTTGAACACCAGGCGGATCACAAGTCTCTTGGGAGTATCTGGCGTCGTTCCGGCGGGAGAAGCGGAGACCGCGTGAATCGTTTCATTCGCGGCTCCATCCGACAAATGCGCAGTATCGGCGGTGTTCTCCGTGCCGCGCGAGAGGGCTTGGGGTGACTCGCTCATATGGGACACGGCAATCTTCCCCCGCTATCAGGGAAATGGGGCGGCGCTAGTCCGCAGCTCCGGGGCGAGGCGGCGCCATCCCCGGCGCCAGCGGAGCAGATTTCCCCGGACTGGTTGGTTCTCCGACCCTTCGTTGGCGAGGGACGCCTCGAGCGGTCCTCCGGCCGCTCCGATCGCGTCGTTGCACGATGCGGCCACCCGGCGCTTACGTCCCCCCTAGACTGCGTATTCCCACACTCTCCCTCAGCGTGCGAATGAATGGCCGGCTGTAGTCGCGGGCTTTGGCCGCGCCCTCGCGCAACTCGCCTTCGATCTTCTCGGGAGACTGGATCAGCGCTTCGTAGCGCTCGCGGGCCGCCGTCAGATGATCGTTCAGATACTCGAACAACCGGCTTTTCATATCACCCCAGCCAATACCCTCTTCGTAGAGTTTGCGGGTCGCCGCCGTTTCCTCTCGCGTCGCAAAGGCACGGTAAATGCTGAATAACGTGCAACTTTCGGCATCCTTGGGTTCGCCGGGGAGCTGCGAATTGGTCTTGATTTTCATGATCAGTTTTCTGAGCTGCTTCTCCGGAGCAAACAGCGGAATGACATTGCCGTAGCTCTTGCTCATCTTGCGCCCGTCCAGCCCGGTCAAGACCGAGGTTTCTTCGCTGACCTGCGCCTCCGGCAAGACGAAATGTTCTCCGTAGAGATGATTGAAGCGCGCCGCAATGTCGCGCGCCATCTCGATGTGCTGAATCTGATCTTTACCGACCGGCACCCGGTCGGCGTTGAACAGCAGTATATCCGCCGCCATAAGGATCGGATAGTTGTACAGTCCCATCGTGACACCCTTGTCGGGATCGGCTTCTCCACTCTCCAGGTTGGCCTGAACGGCCGCCTTGTAGGCATGCGCGCGGTTCATCAGACCCTTGGCGGTCACACAATTGAGCAGCCATGCCAGTTCCGTGATTTCTGGTACATCAGACTGGCGATAGAACACCGCATTCCCGGTATCGAGGCCCAAAGCCAGCCAGGTAGCGGCGATCTGCAGCGTCGACTCACCGACCCGTTCCGGGTCCTGACACTTGATCAAGGCATGGTAGTCGGCTAGGAAGTAGAACGGCTGCACGTTGTGGTCTTTGCTGGCTTGTATGGCGGGACGGATCGCACCGACATAGTTGCCCAAATGGGGCGTACCGGTGGTGGTGATACCGGTCAGAACTACTGATTTCCTGGTCATGTTCGTGATGGATGAAGGTCGACCGGTGGTCGACGAACGAAACGCGTTGCCGGCGGGATGTGGCTCCTTGCACGAAACCCTGCAGGGCCGCCGTGCGATCAGACCGGAGCGGCGATCGTTCCGGATTCAGGCGAAGCCGACGAGGGGCCGAAGGTCACGGCTAAAACGGCCAAAATTTTTTGAACTATGACACAAAACAAGGGGCGAGCCAATCCTCCTGCCCGGATGACAAAGTGTCGGTGTACGCGCCTGATTGGTTTAGAATAACGTTCAGCAAGGGTTCCATTTACTCCGCCTTAACGAGGGTTCCAGTTGGAATTTCAAGAACGACGCGAGTCGCCCCGCAGCAAGGTCGATTGCGCCATGAGCTTTCGACTCGCCGGCCAGGATCAGCACCACGAGGGGCTCTGTATCGACATCAGCGGATCGGGAGTCCTCTTCGAGGCCGACTGCCCGGTCCCGCTCGGCACCGCGCTGGAGGTGCATTTGGTGCCGCAAAAAAAAATCGTCACGGCGCTCACGGCATTCGTGGAGGTGGTTCGCTGCACGCGTTCAGACACGGGCAAGTATCGGATTGCCGGCGCGATCAAGGGGATTAAAGGTTGCTGAGCACGGGCCAACCGATAGACCGCATCATGCTTTGACGCAACCGGCCTCGACCCGCGTACCAATGCCATGAGCCGATTCACGCCGCGGAACCAGTCTTACTGGCTGGCTCAGCTGTTCGAATCCAACTACGGGAAACTCCGCGAGTTGATTCCGGAATTGCCGGATCTCAGCGGTGATGCCATCGCCGTTTCATCCGGAAAACCCGCTCTGCTGCTGACGCTGGTCGAACGCTCCCGGTACACGCTGACCCTGGACCTGCATTACGGATTTAACAGCGAGCCGCATCGCGTTGCCGAATCGCGCTTTCGTATCCGCGTCTATCTCGACGGAAAATGCGCGGAAGCGCTCACCGCGAATCGCCATGACGTCCGGAACTCTGCTGAGCCGGCTCCGCGCCGATCGCAAGGCCCCCGAACTCTCGACGAGAAGTGGTCGGCGAACTACTTCTTGGAGCGCTGGCTGAGCCATTGCCTCAAGAACCACTACCGATTTGCACGAAGCTCCCGGACCCAAGATGCCGCCGCGCTAGTGTGACCGATCCGGCGCGGACATGAGCAGATCCGATCTAAATGACCCGTGCTGAGCCTGGTTCCGGGCCGGCCAGCATGGCTTTCAGGACCAACGCCTGCCGCAGCGCGATCTCCACGTCTTCCGCCAGCACATTGAAATGCCCCATTTTCCGGCCGATGCGCGCACTCTTTTTGCCGTAAAGGTGAAGCTTCACGTTTGGCTGGCTCAATAACTTGTCCCAAGCGGGCTCGTCGTCTCGCCAAATATCGCCGAGCAGATTGACCATCACCACCGGCGTCAGCAGCCGTGTCTCACCGGGGGGCAATCCGCACAACGTCCGCACTTGCTGTTCAAACTGATCGGTCGTGCAGGCATCCAGCGTGTAGTGACCGCTGTTGTGCGGGCGCGGTGCGATTTCATTGATCACCAACCGGTCTGCGTCGAGGACAAAAAACTCGACCGCCAGTACGCCGACGTAGTCCATCGCCTCGGCCAGCGCAGCCGCCATTTGACGCGCCCGCTCGGCAACGTCGGCGGACACGCGCGCCGGAACAATACTCATATCGAGAATCCCCGCCTCGTGGCGATTCTCGGCGACGGGAAAGGTCATGGCCTGGCCGGCGCAAGAGCGGGCGACGATGACCGAGACTTCAGTCAACAGCTCGAGCCGGCGTTCCAGCACGCAAGGCTTGCGTTCTAGACTCACCCAGGCCGCCTTGGCCTCCTCCCCAGTGGTGACCCGTACCTGACCCTTGCCGTCATAGCCGAGGCGCGCCAGCTTCAAGATGCCGGGCAAAAAACCGTCGAGATTTCCATCCAGATCGGCGGCGGTTTCGACCGCCACGAACGGTGCCACCTCGAGTCCTGCCGAGGCGATGTACCGTTTCTCCGCAATCCTGTCCTGGGCGATGGCAACGCAAGCGGCGCCCGGCGACACGCGGAGACCGCGCGCCAAATAGCGCAGACTCTCTGCCGGAACATTCTCGAATTCCGTCGTCACCGCGGCACAGGTCGCAACCATCTCCTCGAGAGCGGTCCGATCATCGTAATCCGCGCGCACGTGCACATCCGCAATCGAACCCGCTGGGCTGTCCTGGTCGGGATCGAGGACGGTGACCCGAT
>JALORT010000242.1 GCA_025458755.1 Methylotetracoccus sp. | reverse complement strand
CGAGCGCTCCTCCGGCGGCCGTATCGAGTTTGTGCTGCGGGATTTTCGAGGCCGGACCTGTGAACTTCGGGTCGGTGCCCGATCGGTGCCACCGCCGCGTTTCGCCGATCAGGTCGCCGACCAAACGCTGCGGCATGCGCTGCAGTCGCTGCTCGACGTGCGTGCGCTGTTACCGGTTGCGAAGCTTCGGCGTTGCCGGCAGTACCTGCATGCCCTCCACGACCATGAAGCTGTCCCGGCCAATCTTTACCTGGACCGCTATCACTTGGCTGGGAACGCGAAGTCGCTTCGCCCGCTGACGGCGCGCTTGGTCATCGAGTTGCCCGAATCGGAGAATAAGGAGGTGCGGCGTGCTGCGGAGAATTGGGCGCAACGCATGCAGTTGGCGCGAGTCGACCGGGATGTCTGGTGCGAGCTGCTGGTGTTGGAGGGCAGACCGGCCGGTCCGGGCTTCGCGGTTCCGGCCGCCGATCTGCGGCCCGAGATGCGTGCGGATCTGGCAGTCAAGCGAATTCTGCTGACGCAGCTGGACGCGATCCGGGCCCAGGAACCCGGGATTATCGAGAACGTCGACACCGAATTCCTCCACGATTTTCGGGTCGCGGTGCGCCGGAGCCGTTCGGTGCTCGGCCAGCTGCGGGGACTGTTCCCGGAGCGCGCGATCGCGGCCTTTCGGCGCGACTTATGCTGGCTCGGGACGATGACCGGTCCGGTGCGCGATCTTGATGTGTACCTGTTGCAATTCCCTGGGCTCGAAGCCGCCGTGCCCGAGTTTATGCGAGGTGATCTGGCGCCTTTGCGTGCGCTGCTGGAACAGCGCGCCATCGCGGCGCGCAACACCCTGGTTCGCAGTCTAACTTCACGCCGCTACCGGAAATTCACCGAGCGCTGGGGCTCGTTCCTGCGCAAGCCGGTGCCGCAACGGCCGACCGCGCCCAAAGCCTTGGAATCGATCCGGAAGCTGGCCGGCAAGCGGATCTGGAAACTGTACCGGCGCGTGATCGAGGACGGACGCTCGATGGGTGACCAGCCCGCGGCTGAAGCCGTTCACGAGCTGCGTAAGCGCTGCAAAAAAATCCGTTACCTGAGCGAATTCGTTGCGCCCTTCCATCCCGGCAATGCGCTGAAGAAGCCGATCAAGGACCTGAAGGCACTGCAAAATCATCTCGGGTCGTTCCAGGATGCCGAAGTTCAAATCGCCCACCTGCGGGAATGGTCGGCGGAGCTGGCTTCTGATCCCGCGCTGACCGCAGCGACGCTGCTGGCCGTCGGCGCATTGATCGGGTCGATCGACCAATGCCAGCGGGAGCGGCGGGCCGGTATCGCAGGAGCTGTGGAGGAGTTCGGGCACAAGGAGAATCGCGAGCGCTTTCGCCGGCTTCTGGACGAACGCGACTGAGCGCGCCGTGCGCGTCGTGTGAAAGCAATAAAGAGAGCAACGAAGAGGAAGCATTTATGAGCACATCGTCCACCGCTAAGGCTGCTGCCCCGCGTATCGTGATCGTCGGCGGCGGGGCAGGGGGACTGGAACTTGCGACCAAGCTGGGCAAGTCGTTGGGCAAACGGGGGCTTGCGGAGATCACACTGATCGACTGTTCTCGAACCCACATTTGGAAACCGCTGTTGCACGAGGTCGCAGCCGGTACGCTGGATGTTAATGACGATGAGCTGGATTATCTGGCGCAGGCGCATGTCAACCATTTCCGTTTCGTGCTCGGCCGAATGGAGGGGCTCGACCGAACGGCTAAGAACATCGCGCTGGCTCCCGTTTTCGGCCATCACGGCGAAGAGATCATTCCGGCGCGAACCCATCCGTACGATTTTCTGGTCATTGCAGTGGGCAGCGTCAGCAATGACTTCGGCATCACCGGCGTGGCTGAGCACTGTCTGTTCTTGGATACGACCGCGCAGGCCGAGCAGTTTCAGGAGCGCCTGCTGGAAGCCTATACCCGTGCCCACGTGCAGGGGGGCGTGACCGAGCCGGGGCAACTGGATATCGCAATCGTCGGAGGCGGCGCAACCGGTATCGAATTGTCGGCGCAGCTCTATCAGGCGACGCGTCTCTTGAGTGCCTATGGACTCGACAACGTGAAGCCCTCGGATATCCGCATCCACTTGATCGAGGCCTCACCCCGCTTGCTGCCGGGGCTCCCGGACCGCCTGTCCGATGCCACCGCCGAGCAGCTGCGTACGCTGGGCATTGATCTCTTGCTCGGCGAGAAAGTGGTCGAGGTGACCTCCAGCGGGGTTAAGACCGCCTCCGGCTCATTTATCCCCGCGGGCATCAAAGTCTGGGCGGCGGGGATCAAAGCGCCAGATTTCCTGCAATCCACCGATCTGGAAACCAACCGCATCAATCAACTGGTCGTCCGCCAAACCCTGCAGACTACGCGCGACGACGATGTGTTCGCGCTCGGCGACTGCGCCGCATGTCCTTGGCCCGAGAAAAACGGAAACGTCCCGCCGCGGGCGCAGTCCGCGCATCAGCAGGCCGGTCTGACGTTGGGCAATCTAAAGCGGAAGCTGCGTGGCGAGCCGCTGAAAGACTATCGCTATACCGATTACGGCTCGCTGGTGGCGCTGGGGAAATTCAGCACTGTCGGCAACCTGATGGGCAACCTGCTCGGTACGGTGATGATCGAGGGAGCCCTGGCGCGTCTCGTCTACCTGTCGCTGTACAAAATGCATCAGCTGGCGTTGTTCGGACCGTTCCGCGTCGGCTTACTGATGATCGCCCGTTTCTTCAGCAGCCGCCTGCAGCCGAAGATCAAACTGCATTGAGAGGATGGCGCCCCCGGAAAACCGCGTGGTCAGTGGCGGTCGATCTCGTTCACATCCACCTGGCCGGTGATTCTCCGGCGCATGTGTGACCAGCCGAGTCCTGTGGCCAGCAACGCACTGATCAGCACCAGCACGACGTACGTCAGCGCCTTCGGACTGTCCACGTGCAGCCAGCCCTGGTCGATCACAGCCCAGGTGGCGGTTCCGAAAAAGGCCGCCGCGAGCAGCAGTCCGAGCCATCCCAGTGCCTCGACCGTCGCGCTGATGTAGAGTGTCCAGCCGATCAGCAGAACGACGCCGACGAAGGCCTTGACCGCGCTGAAGTCAGGCAGGTTGGCGATGGCCCAATAGAAGTAGGAATAAGGCTTTTCGGGATTGTAGGTCGCGAAAACCAGCAGCAGCGCAAACAAGAAACGGGGCAGAAAAGCCCACCTCAGCAAAAGACCAGCCATCAAATTCTCTCCTGAGGAAAGGCAGCCGAGGCAGCGTTCCCTGTTCTGTTGAACGTGACGCCGCGAGTCGCGCACCTCGTGTCGTCTCGGGTCTGTCCAGGGTCGTGATGTCCCACCGGCATCAGGGGCGGGAGCAGTTCGGCTTTCCTCAATTCGGCTTCGCCAGCTCGAAGATGATCATCACCGCCTCTTCGTCGCCGACATTCTCGACGCTCATCCACTGCCCGGATTCCCAGAAGACTTCGCCGGGGCCGTAGGTGTTAATCTGTCCTCCTTCTTCGACGCGGACTTTGCCTTTGACCACATAACGGGGCCCGGGTCCTTCGTGCGTGTGCAGGGGCGTCTTGAAGCCCTTCGCGAAACTGACCCGGACGACCTTGGCATTGATCCGGTTCGACGGCAGCTCGACCGTTTTCTCCAGCAACAGGTTGCGAGGCGGCATTTGGACTTCCTCGGCGCCGGCGGCGGTCGAGATGCATAGGGAAAGGCCGATGGCCGGCGTGAATAGACGCAATATGTTCATCGTTACCTCCGAATGTCGGGAAAAGCGCGGGCCTTGGAAGCGCCATTGGTGTGGCACCCGTTCCAACCTACGATTCTGCGGCGTAAAGCAAGTTCAGTCCCGGTATGCCGCATCCGGGCCTGGCCCCCGGTTTGGATTCCGGGCGGGATTCTAGCCGGTCAGCTCCTCCAGTTCCGGCACCCTGGCCCGGCGCTGCAGCCACATGACACCCAACAAATCGACCAGGCCGACCCAGAGCCGATGCCAGGTGCCATATTTCGATGTTCCCCGCAACCGGGGGCGGTGATTGACCTCGACGGACTGAACGCGACCGCCGGCACGTTGCACCAGAGCCGGTAAGAATCGATGCATATGATCGAAGTAAGGCAGCGCGAGGTAGACGTCGCGCCGGAATACTTTCAACCCGCAGCCGGTATCGGGTGTCTGATCCTGCAGCAGCGATGCACGCACCGCGTTCGCCACCTTCGAGGAAAATCGCCGCCACCCGGTGTCCTGCCGCTTGGCGCGGTAGCCCGCCACCATCGATAACCCGTCAGTGGTCTCGCGCGCTATCAGCGTCGAGTAAAGCTTCGGGATATCCGCGGGATCATTTTGCCCATCCCCGTCCAGCGTGGCCACGATAGCCCCGCGCGCGGCACGGATGCCGGTCAGCAAGGCCGTGCTTTGGCCG
>JALORT010000241.1 GCA_025458755.1 Methylotetracoccus sp. | reverse complement strand
CGTGGCCAGCGACAAGGCGCGCCGGATCGAGACCCGCTTCCCCGACCCCATCGCCAACCCCTACATGTGCTTCGCGGCGCTGATGATGGCCGGTCTGGACGGCATCCAGAACAAGATCCATCCGGGCGATGCGATGGATAAAGACTTGTATGATCTGCCTCCCGAGGAAGAGAAGAGCATCCCGCAGGTCTGCTACTCGTTCGACATGGCGTTGGACGCGCTCAATGCGGACCGCGAGTTCCTGACTCGGGGCGGCGTTTTCACCGATGACGTCATCGACGCTTATATCGAATTGAAGATGCAGGATGTGACCCGCTTTAGAATGAGCACTCATCCGGTCGAGTTCGATATGTATTACAGTCTCTGATTCGGTCCGAGTCTCGCTTTAGAAAACGCCCCGCATTGGGGCGTTTTTTTTCGGTCTTTGAATAGGCCGCTCGTTCCGGTCGCCATCCCGTCGATGATGCGTGTCATCCGGGATCATTTTTCGCGAGCGCCCCGATCCTTGGGCCGCAAGGATTTGAGGAGGACGCCGTTCGCACAAGAGTTCGTGTGCTGCCTTAGCATCGCGGGGACTGGTGCAGGCTAGGCGTCCGGGAACGATGGAAGTCCTCGCATCATCTTCGCTATGGGATCGGCCGTGGCGCATGATTTGCTAATAGGTAGTCAATGGTTGACCTTCGATCCGCTTCGTTCTACCGACGCATTCTTGATCATCTGGTTGATGCGGTGCTGGTGTTCGATGACAGGCTCCGCTTGATCTACATGAGTTCCTCGGCGGAGATGATGTTCGGTGTCAGCGCGCGTGCTCTGAAGGGAAGCGAGGCGCTGGCGACGCTGTTTCCGGAGGGGCAACTGACGGGTGAAGAGTGCAGGCACGTCGTCGATTCCGGGATCTTGCTGACCAAGCGCAATCTCGTCGTCACGCAACTGCACCGGTCGATCACTGTCAACGTGACGGTAACGCCGCTGTTCGACGACAAAAAGCCGGGCGTCCTGTTGCAGGTTCAGCAGGTAGACCGGCACTTACGGATTTCGATGGGGGAACAATTGCTGGCTCAGCAGAACGCCGCCAAGATGCTGTTGCGGGGATTGGCGCATGAGATCAAGAACCCGCTGGGCGGTCTTCGCGGGGCTGCGCAGCTTCTGGATCGGGAGCTCGGTGAGGACGAACTGCGCGAATATACCAGTATCATCATCGAGGAATCCGACCGCTTGCAGTCCTTGCTCGACAGGATGCTGGCGCCCAACAAGCCGCCGCGCAAGAGTCGCTTGAATATCCACCGCGTGCTGGAGCGGATCCGGCAGCTGGTGCAAGCCGAGGCCCCGCCCGCGGTCAGCATTGTTCGCGATTACGATCCCAGTATCCCTGACATCCTGGGCGATCGCGATCAGTTGATTCAGGCCATGCTGAACATTGTGCGGAACGCGCTTCAAGCGGTCGGTAAAAAAGGGGAAATCATTCTTAAAACGCGAATTCATCGCCAAGTCACGATCGGCACGCGGCGCAGCAGATTGGCGATCCGAATCGATATCGCTGATAGCGGGCCGGGAATCGATCCGGAGTTAATGAATCAGATTTTCTATCCGATGGTCACCGGCCGTGCGGAAGGAACGGGGCTCGGGCTCTCTATCGCGCAGTCCCTGATCAATCAGCACGGAGGATTGGTGGAATGCAGCAGCTCACCAGGATGTACAGTTTTCTCGATCTTTTTGCCTCTGGAGAAAGAGAATGAAGAGCGGAGCCCAAGTGTGGGTAGTCGATGATGACCGTTCGATACGCTGGGTACTCGAAAAGGCGCTCCAAAAAGCCTCGCTCGATACACGCAGCTTCACCAATGCGAACGCCCTGCTGGAGGCGCTGTCCGGCGAGACGCCCGATGCCATTCTGAGCGACATTCGAATGCCCGGGATCGACGGGCTTGAACTGCTGCAGCGCATTCAGAAAGAGCATCCCAGTCTTCCGGTCATCATCATGACCGCACACTCCGATCTTGAGAGTGCGGTGTCCGCGTTCCACGGCGGCGCGTTCGAGTATCTGCCCAAGCCGTTCGATGTCGACGAAGCCGTCGATCTGGTGCGTCGAGCCTGCGCCCATTACCGTCGGGATGAGCCTCTGACGGAACCGGCGGTGCCGGAGCAAACACCGGAAATCATTGGTGAAGCGCCGGCCATGCAGGAGGTGTTCCGGGCCATTGCGCGCCTCGCGCGTTCGCACATCACAGTGCTGATCAACGGCGAATCGGGAACAGGCAAGGAGCTGGTTGCCCGAGCGCTGCATCGGCACAGCCCCAGAGCGGAACAGCCCTTTATCGCGCTGAATATGGCGGCGATCCCCCGTGACCTTTTGGAATCCGAACTGTTCGGACACGAGCGCGGCGCCTTTACCGGCGCCCAAGCGCGACGGGCCGGCCGCTTCGAGCAGGCCGACGGCGGCACTCTGTTCCTGGACGAGATCGGCGATATGCCGGCGGAATTGCAGACCCGGTTGCTGCGGGTGTTGGCGGTCGGAGAATTCTTCCCGGTCGGCGCGCATACTCCGATCAAGGTCGATGTTCGGATCATCGCGGCGACCCATCAGAATCTGGAGACCCTCGTCGCGGAAGGCCGCTTTCGAGAGGACTTATTTCATCGCATCAATGTGATTCGCATCCACATCCCGCCGCTCCGCGAGCGGCGACAGGATATGCCGTTGTTGCTGCGGCACTTCTTGAAGGAGGCAAGTGTTGAACTGAATGTGGAAACGAAAATCCTGCTCCCTGAGGTCGAACGGTATCTGTGCGAACTTGACTGGCCCGGGAATGTGCGTCAACTGGAGAACACCTGCCGGTGGATTACTGTGATGGCGGCAGGGAAAGAGGTTCATCTCGACGATCTGCCGCCGGAACTGCTGCAGTCGCGTCCGGAACCCGTCGTCTTCGGGGAAAATTGGGAGGTTGCCTTTCGACAATGGGTCGATACTCGTTTGCGTCGTGGCGACCGCAACGTGGCCAAAGAGGCCATTGATTCCGCCGAAGGAATTCTGATCTCGACGGCCCTGCTTTTTACCCGCGGGCGACGGCAAGAAGCGGCCAAGCTGTTGGGGTACGGCCGCAATACCTTGACGCGAAAGATCAACGAGCTGAATCTCGACGTCTGACGACGCGGCGATCGGCCACCTGCTCGCGACGACAGGGCCCACTACGCGGCTGATAAATGAGATAATTACCGGGGCGTTGAGCCGGAAAAGACACCTCTTTCGTCCGTGCAGAATTCATCCCTGTGGATATCTTCTACTCCCCAACTAGAACTGAAACGCATCATGCCAGCGAAACCCTTGACCAAGAGTAAACCGAACCTGTGGCTCAGCGAATTAACGGTTCTCGGCAATCAAGCCAGCGAACTCAGCACGGACATTCGGCGCCATTTCAGCTTCACCCTGGGGAGGGACAAGTCCTGCAAGTCGGCCCATTACACCTATACCGCACTGGCGATCACCGTTCGTGTCCGCCGGATGGAGCGGTGGAACAATACGCTTTATGCATACGAGGAGACGGACTGTCGCAAGACCTATTATCTGTCGTTGGAGTATCTGCTCGGCCGGACGTTGAGCAACGCGATTCTAAATCTCGGCATCGACGATGCCCTCAATGCTGCGTTGAATCAGTTGGGGCTCGACTTGGAAGAATTGGTCGACAGCGAGCACGATGCCGGTCTGGGTAACGGCGGACTCGGGCGGCTCGCCGCCTGTTTCGTGGATAGCTGCGCGACGCTTCAATTACCCGTCATGGGCTACGGACTGCGTTACGAGTACGGCATGTTCAGGCAGCATATCGAGAACGGGTATCAGGTGGAGGAGCCCGACCATTGGCTTAGAGACGGCCATGTGTGGGAACTGGAGCGCCCCGAACTGACGGTCCGAATCCGTTTCGGCGGAAGAACCGAACGCTATTCCGAGCAGGATCGCCGTCGCCGGCTGCGCTGGGTTGATACCCACGATGTGCTGGCGGTGCCCTACGATGTGCCGATTCCGGGTTACCGCAACGGGACCGTGAACACGCTCCGCTTGTGGAAAGCGGCGGCCACCGACGAATTCGATCTCAACGACTTCAATGCCGGCGATTATGCCGAGTCGGTTCGGTCGAAGAATTTGGCCGAGAACATCACGATGGTGCTGTATCCCAACGATGCCAGCGAAAACGGTAAAGAGTTGCGCCTGCGGCAGCAGTATTTTCTGGCTTCGGCCAGTTTGCAGGACGCGCTGCGTAAATGGGTGCTGACCCACGGCGGAGATTTTTCGGAGTTTGCCGCCAAGAATTGCTTCCAACTGAACGATACGCATCCCAGCATCGCCGTGGCGGAACTGATGCGGCTGCTGATGGATGAGCATGATCTCGACTGGGAAGCGGCCTGGGACATCACGCGGCGGACGATGGCTTACACCAACCACACGCTGTTGCCTGAAGCGCTCGAACGTTGGCCGGT
>JALORT010000240.1 GCA_025458755.1 Methylotetracoccus sp. | reverse complement strand
CAGCGCGACTGGGATCACGAACCAGGAAATGGCGCGATAGATTCTGCCGGGACCCACGCCGCTCGAGGCGAGTACGGACATTTCATTGTCCCGATACAGCCGTCCCAGTACGACCAGCACGCTCAGAAACAACGACGGGGGCAGCAGCACCGCGACCGCAGTCAAAATTTTCAGCAACAGCAGCGTGAACAGGATTTCTGCGGAAACCTCGCCTTCGATCGCTCGCGCCAGGATGCCCAGGAACTTGCGGCTGACGATAATGACGACCAGGACGCTCAGAATGGCCAGCAGGGAACGCGCCAGTTCGCCGGTGATCATTCGGTCCACGATCGGCAGCAGCCGGAGTCGCTTTCGTCGCGGCGGTTCAAAAGGCGTGGATTTCATAATAAGCTTTACCAGCTTGGCCTGCCCGGCGCGGCCGCGATTCCGCACGGCGCGGGCGGCAGCTGCCGGTTGGATTCGATCATTACCCCGGATTTTATCATGGACTACCATTTGAAATTGGATGCGCCCGAGCGCGTCGCGACTGACTGCTTGGTCTTGGGCTCCTACCTGGATCGCAAATTTCCACCGGCGACGGCTGCCGTGAACGAGGTCCTGGACGGCGGCCTGGCGAAAACGGCAAAACGCGATCACTTCGAGGGAAAGCCGGGCGAAATCCTGATGATCAACGCGCTCGGGGGATTCGAGGGCTGCCGCTGCGACCGCATACTGCTGGTGGGGCTGGGCAAAAAGGATGAACTGGACGTCGCAAAATACCGCAAAGCGGTCGCCGCAGCGGCGAAGGCGTTGCGGGAATCGAATGTCAGGCAAGCGGCCTCGTGTCTGCACGAAGCGAGTATCAGCGGCAGGGAAGACGACATCCGCTGGCATCTGCGCCAAACCGTGGAGCTTTTCGAGAGCGCCGTTTACCGCTTTACCCGGTTGAAGACGGACCCCGAGGAGAAACCTCTGCGGCTTTCGAACGTTTCATTTCCGGTCCATAAACCGCAGAAAGAGCAGGCCGAAACCGGGCTCCGGGAGGGCGAGGCCATTGCTTACGGCATGACGCTGACGCGGGACCTGGCTAATCTGCCCGGCAACATCTGTACCCCCATCTACTTGGCAGAGGAAGCGGAGCGACTCCACAAGCTGCACCCGAAGCTGAAGGTCGATAGTCTGGACGAAGCGCAGTTGGAACAACTCGGCATGGGCGCCTTTCTTTCGGTTTCGAAGGGAAGCCGGCAACCGGCCCGGTTCATCATTCTTGAATATCACGGCGCGCCCGCCAAAGCGAAACCCATCGTGTTGGTCGGCAAAGGGCTCACTTTTGATGCCGGCGGCATTTCGATCAAGGCGGCGGCCAATATGGACGAAATGAAATACGACATGTGCGGTGGTGCCGCAGTGTTTGGCGTTCTGGCGGCCGTGGCAAAGCTTGCGCTGCCGCTGAACGTGATCGGCCTCGTCCCGGCTTCGGAGAATCTTCCCGACGGCAATGCCAACAAGCCGGGCGACATCGTCCACAGCATGGCGGGGATCAGTATCGAGATTCTCAACACCGACGCCGAGGGCCGGCTGCTACTGTGTGACGCTCTGACCTATGCAAAACGCTACGAGCCGGCCGTGGTCATCGACCTGGCGACGCTGACCGGTGCCTGTGTCGTCGCTCTGGGACGGCATCCGAGCGGGTTGATGGGCAATCAGGATGCGCTGTGTGAAGCACTGATCAAAGCGGGACATGCGTCCTGGGATCGCCTCTGGCAGTTGCCGATCTGGGACGACTACCAGGAGCAGTTGAAGTCCAACTTTGCCGATCTCGCCAATATCGGCGGTCCGGACGGGGGCGCGATCACCGCGGGCTGCTTTTTGTCCCGTTTCGCGAAGGAATTTTCCTGGGCCCACATCGACATCGCCGGACCCGCCTGGAAAACCGGCCAGGATAAGGGTGCGACCGGCCGGCCTGTCCCGCTGCTGATGCAATATCTGATCGATCAGGTGCAATGACCCGGATCGATTTCTACGTGGTGCCAGGGACGGAGGTCAGACAACGCCACCTGATCGCCTGTCGGCTCGCAGAAAAGGCCTATCGCCTCGGACACCGCCTGTACATTCAGACGGCTTCGTCAAGGGACGATGCGCTGCTGGACGATCTGCTATGGACTTTCCGGCAGAACAGCTTCATCCCGCATGCGCGCTGGCCCGGCGTGGATGATCCCGATCTACCCGTTCTGCTGGGACACGACCCGCCACCGGTTTTTCTGCACGAACTCCTCATTCATCTGGCCGATCCGATTCCCGAGGCCTTCGGCCGGTTCGCCCGTGTGGTGGAAATCATCAACGCCGATGAGACGGTGCGTGCCGCCGCCCGGCGTCGCTATCGGTTCTATCAAGAGCGCGCTCTCACCCCGGTGACGCACCAGTTGACCGCCGCCGAGGAGGAACTCCTTTAGCTTGCAAGGCGCGCGGCGAAAGTCTGTTCCTCCTTCCGCGGCTCCTCGCAGGCGGAGGATAGGCGGACTATTGATGCCGCGGATGATCGGTTGACATCGGGATTTGCGGTCTTGTGACTTAAACGTCAAGCACTAACCAGCCGCCGACCACTACGGACCAAACAGCCCAATTCGCCGTCCGGCGGCGCTGATCCGCACTTCGAACCCCAGCATTCGGCATCATCATCATGGAAAAAACCTACGAACCCCATTCCATCGAACGGACCTGGTATCAGCTTTGGGAGCAAAACGGCTACTTTGCGCCTCAGGGCGGCGGCCCTCCGTACTGCATCATGATCCCGCCTCCCAACGTGACCGGCAGCCTGCACATGGGGCACGCCTTTCAGGACACGATCATGGATGCACTGATCCGATATCACCGCATGAAAGGCTGCAAGACCTTGTGGCAGGCCGGTACCGATCACGCCGGGATCGCCACCCAAATGGTCGTCGAACGCCAGCTAGCCGCCGACCATCAGTCGCGCCATGATCTCGGCCGCGACGCCTTTGTCGGAAAAGTTTGGGAATGGAAGCTGCAATCGGGCGGCACCATCACCCAGCAGCTCCGGCGGATGGGGGCATCGCTGGACTGGTCGCGGGAACGTTTCACGATGGACGATGGGCTGTCGAAGGCGGTCCGGGAAGTCTTCGTGCGACTCTATCGGCAGGGACTCATCTACCGCGGCCAGCGCTTGGTCAACTGGGATCCCGTCTTGCACACCGCTGTTTCCGATCTGGAGGTGGTTTCTCAGGAGGAATCGGGGCACCTTTGGCACCTGAGGTACCCGGTCGCAGACAGCGAAGACTTTCTGGTCGTCGCGACGACACGACCGGAAACGATGCTGGGCGACACGGCGGTCGCCGTGCACCCGGATGATGAACGCTACCGTCACCTGATCGGACGGACCGTCAGTCTGCCGCTGACGCAGCGACAGATCCCGATCATTGTTCGGTTCCGGTTGCGTGAAAATCACGCCCGCGCACGATTTCAACGACTATGCGATCGGCATCCGTCACGGGCTGCCGATGATCAACGTTCTGGACCTGAGCGCCGCGATCCTGCCGCTGCCTGAGATTCCCGAACGCTACCACGGGGTAGACCGTTACGAAGCTCGGGATCTGATCATCCATGATCTGCGCGAACTCGATCTGCTGGAGCAGATTGCCGAGCATAAGCTGATGGTTCCGCGCGGGGACCGGACGGGTGTCGTGATCGAACCGATGTTGACTGATCAGTGGTTCGTCAAGGCGAAGCCGCTGGCCGAGCCGGCGATTCGCGCGGTCGAAGACGGCCGCATCCGGTTCATTCCCGATAACTGGAAGAACACCTACTTCCAGTGGATGAACAACATCGTGGACTGGTGCATTTCCCGCCAAATCTGGTGGGGGCATCGGATTCCGGCCTGGTACGACGCGGCCGGCATGGTCTATGTCGGCCGCTCCGAAGAGGAAGTCCGCGCGGAACACGGTTTGCAGCCCGGGATCGAACTGCGGCAGGACGAAGACGTCCTTGACACATGGTTCTCGTCGGCCCTGTGGCCGTTCTCGACTCTGGGCTGGCCGGACAAGACGCCGGAACTCGGCACGTTCTATCCGGGCTCGGTGCTGGTCACCGGCTTCGACATCATTTTCTTCTGGGTAGCGCGGATGATCATGATGGGGCTGGCGTTCATGGAGGACGTCCCTTTTCACGAAGTCTACATCCACGGTCTGGTCCGCGACGCCGAAGGGCAGAAGATGTCGAAATCTAAAGGAAATGTCTTGGATCCGATCGACCTGATCGACGGCATCGGGGTCGATGCTCTGGTCCGAAAGCGAACGCAAGGGTTGATGCAGCCCAAGATGGCCGAACGCATCGAGAAGCAAACCCGAAAGGACTACCCCGAGGGCATCCCTTCTTTCGGGACCGATGCCTTGCGTTTCACATTTGCGTCATTGGCGTCGACCGGCCGCGACATCCGCTTCGATCTGAAACGAGTCGAGGGCTATCGCAATTTTTGTAACAAATTGTGGAACGCCGCACGCTACGTGCTGATGAACACGGAGGGACAGGATACCGGACTGGCCTCACCCCGTGTTGATTCCAGCATCGCCGATCGCTGGATCAACAGCCGGCTGCAGCGCGTGACGCAAACGGTCGCCGAATCCTTCGCCCAGTACCGCTTCGACCTCGCGTCGCAAAGCCTCTATGACTTCGTCTGGAGCGAATACTGCGACTGGTATCTGGAGCTGTCGAAGATCGAATTGCAGGATGCCGACCTCGCGCGGCAAGTTGGCACCCGCCAAACGCTGGTGCAGGTGCTGGAGACGCTGCTCCGCCTCCTTCATCCGCTGATGCCGTTCATCACCGAGGAAATCTGGCAACGGGTCGCTCCGCTGGCCGGCAAGACCGGCGCCACCGTGATGCTGCAAGCGTATCCCGAGTTCGACCGGAACGCCCTGGACCCGTACGCCGAAGCAGAATTGGGTTGGCTGATGGAAGTCATCATGGGCGTGCGGCGTATCCGTGGCGAAATGAACATTCCGCCGAGCAAGCCGCTGCCGGTGGTTCTGCAAGGCGGCTCGGCTGCGGACCGGCAGCGGGTGGAGACGTATGCTACGAAAATCGCCAAGCTCGCACGTCTGGACCGAATCGACTGGATTGCTGCCGAGGTGCCGGCGCCGGAAGCGGCGATGACCCTGGTCGGCGAGTTGAAGGTTTTGGTGCCGCTCCGGGATCTGATCGACAAGGATGCGGAGTTGGCCCGGCTGGGCAAGGAGATGGCGCGGCTGACCAAAGAAATGCCGCGACTCGAAGGCAAGCTCGCCGACCCCGCATTTCTGGCGAAGGCGCCGCCGCAGGTCGTCGAAAAGGAGCAACGGCGGCTGCGCGAGATGCGCGCCAGCCTCCATGAACTGGAAGGTCAGACTGCACGGATCCGGTCCTTGTAGAGGTCAATGCCAAACGGCCACTGCGCGCGGGGGATGGGGAGGGTATCCGTTTTGCTTTCAACGCTCGCGATGGGCCGTGGGGCTCCGCTGCTCCGCGGGCGTGTCGGTTCGGGGGGAGTTTCGCAGCCGGCGTGCACCCGCTGTGCCGTTTGGAGAAAGCCCGGAGCTTGGCTAAGCTTAACCTGGACCAAGTTCACCGCCCGACCCGCGCGACGTTTACCCCACCGCCGATATGACCGCTGCGACTCAACCGAATGCCATCAGCGGCCTCGCCAAGTGCCTGGCACGGCATGGTTTGATCACCGAGTCGGCCGCGCAGCGCTATTACGATGAGGCCATAAAGAAGAAACTTCCGCTGGTCACGCTCCTGGTCTCCAGCCAGATTCTCGACAGCCGGGTGATCGCCGAGACCGTTTCGGCCGAATTCGGGCTGCCGCTGCTCGATCTGAACGCCTACATCCCCGACCTGGCACCGGTCAAGCTGGTCAGCGAACGTCTGATCCGCCAGCATCGGATCTTGCCGCTGTTCAAACGGGGAAGCCGCTTATTCGTTGCGCTTTCGGATCCGACCAACTTCCAGGGTCTCGATGAAATCAAATTCCAAACTCGGCTTTCGACCGAGTGTGTGATCGTCGAGGAAGAGAAGCTTTCCCGTTTGGTGGAAATGGCACTGGAGGCCGCCGATACCACTATGAAGGATTTGATCGACACCGTCGATCTGGATCAGATCAAGATCAGCGGCGGAGAGGAGGGTGCGAGAGGCGAGGTCGAACCGAGCGAGGCTGAAGATGCTCCCATCGTCCGTTTTGTCAACAAAATTTTGGTCGATGCGATCCGCAAAGGCGCTTCGGACATCCACTTCGAACCTTACGAAAAGGATTTTCGAATCCGTTTTCGCCACGACGGACTGCTCCATGAGGTCGCCAACCCACCGGCGACCCTGGCCGGGCGGATTTGCGCGCGCTTAAAGGTCATGTCCCGAATGGATATCGCCGAACGCCGGGTGCCGCAGGACGGACGGATCAAAATGGCCGTATCCCGGAATCATGCGATCGATTTTCGTGTGAACACTTGCCCGACGCTGTTCGGGGAAAAGGTTGTGCTCCGTATTCTGGACCCGGCGACCGCCCAAATCGGCGTTGAAAAATTGGGGTTCGAGCCGGATCAGCAGCAGCATTTCCTGGAAGCCATCAACAAGCCTTATGGCATGATCCTCGTCACCGGCCCGACCGGGAGCGGCAAGACGGTGACGCTGTACACGGCGCTGAACATTCTGAACCAAACCGAATGCAACATCTCGACCGCCGAGGACCCGGTGGAGATCACGGTCGCGGGCATCAATCAAGTCAACGTCAACGTCAAGACCGGGTTGACATTCGCCGAGGCCCTGCGCGCATTTCTCCGGCAGGATCCCGACATCATCATGGTCGGTGAGGTCCGAGATCTGGAGACGGCCGAAATCGCGGTCAAGGCGGCCCAAACAGGCCACTTGGTGCTGTCAACCCTCCACACCAATGACGCCCCCCAGACTTTGAACCGTCTGATGCAAATGGGGATTCCATCGTTCAACATCGCTTCCTCGGTGCTGCTGATCCTGGCGCAGCGACTCGCTCGACGACTCTGTGAATACTGCAAGAAAGAGGACACATTGCCTCCACCGGTCCTGTTGAACGCCGGATTCAAGCAGCAGGATCTGGACGGATTCCCGCTCTATCGCCCGGTCGGCTGTGACCGTTGCGTGAAGGGGTACAAAGGACGGGTCGGCCTGTTTCAGGTGATGCCGATCTCCGCGGAAATCAACCGCATTATCCTGGCCGGCGGCGATGCGATCCAACTGACCCGACAAGCGGAACGTGAAGGCATCTGCAACCTGCGCGAGTCTGGACTGAAAAAGGTCAAAGCGGGCCTCACCAGCCTGGAAGAAATCGAACGAGTCACCAAGGACTGAGCTCATGGCAAAAGACGCGGCAATTTTGTTCGTCTGGGAGGGAATCGACCGAACCGGTGGACGCACTAAAGGCGAGGCCTACGCCCGCAGTGAAGCCTTGGCGCGGGCAGATTTGCGCCGCCAGGGGATCAAGGTTGTTAAGGTCAAGAAAAAAGCGCCGTCGCTATTCGGTGGCCGCAAAAAGCCGATCAAGCCGAAGGACATCGCGGTGTTCAGCCGCCAGTTGGCGACCATGCTGACCGCCGGGGTGCCGTTGGTTCAGGCCTTCGACATCGTCGGGCGGGGGCACGCGAATCCGAGCATGCAGCAGATGCTGATGGCGATCAAAAGCGATGTCGAGGGCGGGAGTACGCTGCAGGAATCGCTGGCGAAGTTTCCCGACCACTTTGACGATCTCTTCTGCAATCTGGTCCAGGCCGGGGAGCAGGCGGGGGTGCTGGAAACCCTGCTGCACAAGATCGCCGATTACAAGGAGAAATCGGAATCGATCAAGGGCAAGGTCAAGAAGGCGATGTTTTATCCGGCTGCGGTGATCGTTGTG
>JALORT010000239.1 GCA_025458755.1 Methylotetracoccus sp. | reverse complement strand
CCGCGTTCGGTGGTCGCCGCTTCGGATGCCCTCCTGTACGGCGAGATTTGGCAGTGGCTGCAGTCGCACGCCCCCCGTCTCCTCGACGGGCGTTGATGCCAGTAGGGTTTTGGTTTCGGGCCGGGGCGCCAAGCGGGTATAATCGCGCACCTGTAACGGAATATGACCCATAAAGAAGCGGATTCCGCCCCGTCGCGTACCCGGGGTTCCGTTGCTGAGCACCTCGTCAACCCAGTAAGAGTTAATCACGATGACTTTCGTAGTGACCGAAAATTGCATCAAGTGCAAGTTCACGGATTGTGTGGACGTGTGCCCCGTGGACTGCTTCCACGAGGGGCCCAATTTTCTCGTCATCGATCCGGATGAGTGTATCGATTGCACGCTGTGCGAGCCCGAGTGCCCGGCGCACGCCATCTATTCCGAGGATGAGGTTCCGGAAGGTCAGCAACAGTTTATCCAACTGAACGCCGAACTTTCTAAGGAATGGCCTTCCATTACAGAGGTCAAGGCGGGACTTCCCGATGCCGAAGAATGGAACGGCAAGCCCGACAAGTTGCGCTATCTCGAGCGCTGATGTTCGCCTCATGGAATTCAAAGTGGCACGGATGCCGCCTGTTGAGGCCCGTCCTGAAGGAGGCGCGGGCGGCGGGGCAAAGCGCGGGTATGATCTATCGGTAGGCAGTCATCGGTGAAGCTGCAGCAACTCCGCTACATTTGGGAAGTCGCACGCCATAAGTTGAATGTATCCGCCACGGCGGACAGCCTGTTTACCTCTCAACCGGGCATCAGTAAGCAGATCAAGCTGCTCGAGGACGAACTCGGGATCCCCATCTTTGCCCGCAGCGGCAAGCATCTGACTGCCGTGACGCCGGCAGGGAAAAAAATCATCCAGGTAGCGGGGGAGATTCTCGACCGCACTCACGACATCAAAGCGATCGCACAGGAGTACGTCGACAACAAGGTCGGCTCGCTGTCTCTGGCGACGACGCACACCCAGGCTCGTTACGCCTTGCCTGCGGTGGTGCGGGAGTTCATGAGACTCTATCCGGCCATCAAGTTGAACATGCACCAGGGGACGCCGATGCAGATCGCGGAAATGGCTTCGCGCGGCGCCGTTGATCTGGCGATTGCCACGGAGGCCATGGAACTGTTCGATAATCTCGTGATGCTGCCCTGTTACCAGTGGAATCGAGCGGTGCTTGTTCCGCACGAGCATCCGCTGATTCAGTGCCCTCGTTTGAGTCTGGAAGTGCTCGCGAAGTACCCGATCGTCACTTACGTGTTTGGGTTCACCGGGCGATCTGAGTTGGATCGCGCCTTTGAGCAGCGGCGGCTGCGACCGCAACTCGCGCTGACGGCGGTCGATGCGGACGTGATCAAAACGTATGTGCGCCTCGGTCTCGGCGTCGGTATCGTGGCGCGCATGGCATATGACCCGGTCGCCGACGGAGACCTCGTGGCGCTGGACGCCAGCCATTTGTTCGGGCGCAGTATCACCAAGATCGGGCTGCGCCGCGATATGTTCCTTCGCGGGTTCCTGTACGATTTCATCCAGCTATTTGCGCCGCACCTGACGCGCGATCTGGTCGACCATGCGATGGCGTTGCGGGATCGCCGTGCCGTCGAATCACTGTTCGAAAAAGTTCCTTTGCCCGTCCATTAAGCACCGAAGGCGTCGACAGACAGGATTAGCGGTCAGCGTGTTTTCGCCGTCGCCGACGATTGCGGCTCATGTGGTTGGGCGCGAGTTCAGATTTCCCGCGTGCAACCCGCACTCCTTTTTCGCCGAGTTTTCCCACCACCAGCGCCCGGCCCGTTCATGCTGGTGCGGCAGGATGGCGCGAGTGCAAGGTTCGCAACCGATGCTCACGTACCCTCGGCGGTGCAGTTCGTTCACGGGGACCTGATAAGCCTCGATGTAATCCCAGACCTGGGCCGAGGTCCAATTGATCAGCGGATTGAACTTGATCAGTGGGTGCTCGGGCGTCGAGAATGCCGCATCCCGCTCGACTTCGGCCAGATCCTGGCGAGTAGGATTCTGATCTCGCCGTTGGCCGGTGATCCACGCCTGCAGAGTGGCCAGGCGACGCCGCAGCGGCTCCACTTTCCGGATGCCGCAGCATTCGGTATGGCCATCGCGATAGAAGCTGAACAGTCCTTTCTCTCTCACCAGCGGCTCCAGTCGCGCAGGATCCGGCGACAGGATATCGAGCGCTATGGGATATTTCTCCCGCACTTCCTCGATGAAGCGGTAGGTTTCCGGGTGCAGGCGCCCGGTATCCAGCGTGATGACCTGAAGACCGGGCTTGATCCGCGCAGCCATGTCGACCAGGGCCACATCCTCCGCGCCGCTGAACGAGAGCGCGATATTGTCGAACGAGGCCAGCGCCCGCTTGAGTATGGCCATCGGGCTTTTCCCCGCCAATTCCGCCTCGAGAGGACTGAGATCGATCATAGCTATGGCCCGGCCGTCACGATTGAGTGAAATACCGCTGCAGGAAGGCGTCGAACGGCAGCGTATCCGCCGCTTCGATCTGTCGTTGTTGATCCCAGGATTCTGCTGAGAGTTCCTCCAGCCGCGCCGCCGTTTCGGCATCCAGGCGCCGGTTGCGGAATCGCAGCGCATGGACGCCGGAAATCGCCAATGCGTAGTCCGCAAACGACAGACTATTCTCCCCGAGTTCTTTGAGCAACCGAGCGGAAGGAGTCCGGTCCGGTTCGACCACCGCTTCCCGTTGGCGATCGAGAACCTTCTGGAACGGGCGCTCGGTCTCGTTGCTGTCCAATACCCCGGCGATGGGCTGCATCGCGTCCAGAATCCGTCTGGCTTCGTCCCCCAGCGATGTCTCGACCCCGTGACGCTGGATCGTGAATCCCGGTGTCCGCCCGCAGCAGGCGACGGCCAGCGCGTTGCGGCTGGTTTCATTCCGTTCCTCCTCAGCGAGGGGAGGGCTGTCGGCCAGCAGGCAGAACACCAGGAAATTCTCGAGGAAATGGAGCTGTTCCACGCTGATGCCGTCGGGATGAAAACAGTTCAAATCGACCGACCGCAGTTCGAGGTAGCGGACTCCTCGTTTTTTCAGCGCCAGCGTCGGTTTTTCACCTGACTCGGCGATCTGCTTCGGACGGATCGGGCTGTAGTATTCGTTCTCGATCTGCAGCAGATTGGCATTCAGTTGGCGGTATTCGCCATCGGCCTTGACGCCGATCCGTTCGTACGGCGGGTAAGGGGTTTCGATCGCACGGGTCAGGCTGGCGACGTAACTCGGGAGATCGTCGAACGAAATCGCAACGCCGGATTGGCTGTCGTTCTTGTAGCCGATGTCGCTCATTCTGAGCGACGTCGCATAAGGACGGTAGTAGGTGTCCGGGTCGAATTCGGTGAAGCGCTCGCCGGGGGGTTCGCGTCCCGTGAAGAATGACTTGCAGAGCGCCGGGGAACAACCGAACAGGTACAGGATCAGCCATCCATAGCGGTGCACATTACGGATGATCCCGAAATACTGCTCGGCGATGAACGCCGGCATCGGTGTGTCGGCCCGGCGCAAGATCTCCCGGTAGACTGGCCAAAGCATTTCGTCGATCGAGTAGTTGAAATGGATCCCGGCGATGGACTGCATCGCGCGCCCGTAGCGATAGGCCAGCCCCCGTCGGTAAACGGACTTCATCCGCCCGATGTTGGACGTTCCGTATCGCCCGATGGGTATGCTCTCCTCGCCCTCGAGGCGTCCCGGCATCGAGGTGGCCAGCAGCAGTTCGTCGCCGATATGCGCATAGACGAATTGGTGCAGTTCGTCGAGAAAGGCGAGGGCGTCCGCCGAACTCGCAAATGGCGGAGTCACCAGTTCGATCAGTGCTTCGGAGTAGTCGGTGGTGATGTACGGGTGCGTTAGCGCCGCCCCGAGGGCCGGCGGGTGCGGCGTTTGCGCGACGGTCCCGCGCTGAGTGATGCGAAGACTTTCCTTTTCCAGGCCTTTCATGCCCGTCCGCAGCATCGCATCGGCTCCGGCCTGTCTCAACTGGTCGAGTCGCGCCTGAATCGAGTCTTTCAAGAGATGAGAATCCTTCCGTTGCCGGTGGCCGCGAGAGAAACGAGTTGGATGCTAGCCGGCGGATGCCGCCAGCCCGAAGCTTGAACGGTCAGGGATGTCCGATCACCAGCTGAACAGCACCCAGCGGGGTACATCCATATCCCGCCGGACGTCGCTGCGACGCACATCCATGTTGCCGTCGCCGTCACTATCAATCATGTAGTAGGCCGGGCCGATACTGGGCGTAATCTTGACCATGTAAAGCCGGCCATTGATCCGGTACTCCTCGATCGTTTCCTTCCCCTTTCGGATGATGGTGATGTCCGGATCAAGAGTCTCACCGCTTTCGACGGGAGGAGGGACATCGGGCTGTTCGGGTAGCGGGGTCGTGTTCGCCGGCGGCGGTTCAATCGACCATGCCGGCCAGGCCGCCAATGAAGCGATCAAGACAATGGAACGA
>JALORT010000238.1 GCA_025458755.1 Methylotetracoccus sp. | reverse complement strand
ACGGAAAATAGCCTTCGGCCCGCAACTGCTGGATGCTGCGGCTCCCGTTCCGTTTCGACAACGGTGCGCCATCGTCCCCGACAATCAAAGAAATGTGCGCGTAGGACGGAATCGGCAGCCCCAGCGCTTTCAGGATCATCAACTGCCGCGGCGTGTTGGTCAGATGATCCTCGCCGCGCAGCACCAGTGTTACGCCCATCAACGCATCGTCGACTGCATTGCAGAAGAAGAACGCCGGCGTCCCGTCGGCGCGGCGAATAATGAAATCACCGATGTCGTCGGAACTGAAATGTTGGGGACCCCGCACGCCGTCCTCGAATTCGATCACCTCGTTCTGCGGCACGCGGAACCGGAGCGTCGGCCGCGTACCATGCCGCAGACGCTCGGCGACCTCGGCCCGAGTCATCCGGGCACACTTGCCGCTGTAACGCGGCGGACGTCCCGAGCCGAGTTGCACCTTTCGGGAGATCTCGAGTTCCTGCGGCGAGCAGAAGCAGAAATAGGCCAGGCCCTGCTGTTCCAGATCCTCGTAATAGCGCTGATAGATCTCGGTTCGTCGACTCTGAAAGTAGACCGGGTCGGCTTTCGGCGACGCGGGGCCTTCCTCCCATTGCAGCCCCATCCAGCGCAGGTCTTTCAGGAGTTCGGCGACGAATTCCTCGCGACTCCGTTCCCGATCGGTGTCTTCGATACGCAGCAGAAAGCTGTTACCGGCCAGCGCACTGAGCAGGGCTGTGCGGGCGTTTCCAAGGTGCATCAGACCGGTGGGACTGGGTGCGAATCGTGTTTTGACGGGCATCATTCAGTCCGGGGAACGTGTGGTCCTTCCAATGGAAGGGATGACAAACGAGAAACTAACGGCGCACTGTAGCAAGCGCATTCAAAATGCCGCAAGCCAATGCGAGAAACCGCTTGAAATCGCAGCACAGGGGCGACGAAGGATTACACTGCGCCGAGCGCATTCTATCGTGACCGAAAGATCCGCGCGACGGCGCCGCCGCTCCATCCGATCCGGATGGAGATTGAGTTCGTGTCTTTCACGGGATCAGAGGTAAATCTCTCGAAAATCCGGGTGAGGTCCGATATCCTCGGGCCTCTGATTGATCAAGGAGCCCACAATGAACCCTCGGCAACTCCTCGCACGGCTCATTGCCGCACCGGCGGTCTCGGTGTCGCTGGTCGGCTGCGCCCAAATCGAGCGATCTACGCCACGAGGCATCGAAGCCGAGTTGAATCTGGCCGGATTCAAGGTGATGGCGGCGGACACTGCCGAAAAGCAGACCATGCTGCACACGCTGCCGCCGCGAACGGTCACCCGCATCGTTCGGCCGGACAATACCTATTACATCTACGCGGACCCGGACCTCTGCGCCTGCCTGTACGTCGGGCGGGCACAGGAATACGACCACTTGACGCGGCTCGGCGCCGAGCGGCAGATTTCGGACGAGCAACTCCTCGCCAACGAAGCCGCTCAGAACCAAGCGGCCGGTTGGGGACCCGTCGGGGCATGGGGGAACTGGGGCTGGGGGGCGGGAGGTTACAGCGCCATGGGTTATTCCGGCGGGATGGGTCCGGGAGCCGAGGGCTACGGTGCCGACGGCTGGGGAGGGGCCTACATGAGACCGTCGTGGGATCCCTGGTAACCACCGCCGCGATTCTGCGGACGGCGGGGTTCCTCGCATCGGCTGTCTGTGACGCCCGACTGGATTATGGAAAGCGAGTATTTCCGTTAATCGACCAGGCTTTGGTACAGTACCGCGGCGCTGTCGCGAAGAGGATAATCCCGTGCTAAACCACGGCTTCGCTCCGCGCGGCCCGGAAGTCTCCGGCGGAGCGGGGCAAAGAGCCACCGATAAGTGCTCGGCATGAAATCTGTTCGCCATGGCGTTCACGGAAATCAATGGGGTTGCATCCAGCAAGGAATGCAAGCGAACTTCCCGCTGGGCACTTACCGCCGGATAACAAAAACGTGATAACAAAAATACTTTGAGAGGAGGATCGATGTTCAAGCTCAACCAAATCAAGCTCCAGTCGTTTGTGGCGCACCCGGTGCAGGCCAGTTTGTTCGTCGCCGATCTGGCCATACTGATGTTCCTGCCGATCGTTCGGCCGCCGGTCATTCTCTCCATGCTGCTGATCGGTGGACTGGTTTATCTCTCGATGTTCTTCGGCGCAACGTTTGCCTCCGGTGGCGGGGACGGCGAGGCCTCGGCCTGAGGCGGCGCTTCGATTCAGCCCGTCCGGGCGGGCCTGAATGACCGCTCTGAAGCGGCCCGCAACGACGATGCGGTCAGCAGGGCTGTTTCGCCGGCTGGCCGCGCTCGTGTACGATTCTCTATTGCTGTTCGCGATTCTGTTCGTCGCTACCGCCTGTGTTCTACCGCTCACCGGGGGACAAGCGCTGCCTCCCAGGCAGTGGCTTTATTCGGCGTATCTCGCGGGAATTACGGTGGTGTTCGTTGGGTGGTGTTGGACGCATGGCGGCCAAACCCTGGGGATGCGAGCCTGGGACCTCAGGGTTTGTGCGCAGGACGGCGGCAATCTGAATTGGCGCCGTTCTGCGCTCCGGATGATCGCCGCCTGCCTTTCTCTCGGAGCGCTCGGTTTGGGTTATCTCTGGGTCCTGATCGACCCCCGAGGATTGGCGTGGCACGATCGGCTATCAGGCACCCGCGTCATCCGGATCGAACGATCGGGTCGAAGCGAGGAGCCGTCGCGGGATGCTTCAGGCGCTTCTGATCAGGCCGAATAACGCCAGCGCCAGCGCAAAGGAGGCGGGGAATGCGGCCGAAAACATCGGGTCCATATCGTAAATCAGGCCGAGATGGCCGAAGACCTTATCGAACAGGTAGAAACCGATCCCCAGCGTGACACCTACGACGATCCGCTGACCCGCCGAAATGTCGCGCCGAAAGCCGAGCACGAACGGCACGGCGACCAGCAGCATCACGATGGTCACCACCGGATTGACGATCCGCCCCCAGAACGCCTGCTCCACCAGCAGTGATTTTTGGCCATTATCCCGCAAGTACTTGATGTAGCCAGCGAGATCGACGGCCGACAAGTTTTCTGGCCGAATCACGAAGGCATTGAGCAGGTCCGGTGCGACGACGGAGGACCAGTCCGCGCGGGACAGCAGTTCCGACGTGATGGGGTCCGAGCCGAAGCGTGACATCTTGATGTTTTCCAGGCGCCACTTCGCTCCATCGTAAACCGCCTTGTCAGCGTGCGTCGCGACATTCAGGGTGCCGTTCGGATTCAACTCGTAGATATTGATATCGCCGAGGGTTTCCTGACGCTCGATCTGACGGATGTTGATGTAGACGTTGCCATCCCGCAGCCAGAAACCATATTTGGTTCTGGAGGCGATCTGTTGTCGCAGCGCCGTGGCCTTCAGCATGGTTGCCGTGCGCTCGCTGACCGGAGCCACGTACTCACCGATCAGCGCCGTCACGACCGCCAGCAGCAGCCCGGCGCGCAGTACGGCCCAGATAATACCGGGACGTGAGACACCCGCGGCCTGCATGGCCACCAGTTCACGATTATTGGCCAAAGCCCCCAAAGTCATCAGGCTGCCGAGCAGCGCGCCGGAAGGCATCAGTTCGTAGAAATTGCGGGGTGACGTCAGCGCCAGGTACAGGAAAATCGATCCCAGCCCGTAGTCACCGTCACCGAGATCCGACAGTTCGTCCGTGAAGGTGAAGAAGTTGAGTAGTGTCAACAGCACTAGGGTGGCGACGATCGAACCCTTGATGACTTCGATCAAGATGTAACGGCTGAGAACCTTCATGCCGCGGCCCGGAGACGGGCGAACCCGAAGAACCAACGCCAGCCGTAAAGCCTCACCAGAAGAATCAGTGTCAGCAGAGCGATAAGCAGATAAGCACCGATGAAGGCCAGCGGCAGCGGGACCTTCTGAATGACCACCAGACCTTGAGAGATTTTCTGCACGTTCTCGTAGACCACATAGATCAGAAAGGCTTTGAAGATATTACCCCAGGCACCGGCACGCGGCGCGACGCGCGACAGCGGTACCGCGAGTAACCCCAACATCAAAATACCCATGGGTATCGCGACCCGCTTGTGAAGTTCAGCCAGTTCGCGCGGATTCTGCGACTTCAGCAGTGCCAAGCTGTCTTTTCCTTCCCGCTCGATCTCGGCGGTTTCAGGATTCGGGTCATCGATTCTGACCGCGTATTCGTCGAACTCACTGATCACGAAATCGGCCCGGCCCGGGATGCCCTGGTAGCGCCGGCCGTAACCCAGCGAGACGAAATGCTCCTCCGCCTCCGTCTTGATCAGGCGGGCCTCCTTGGCGATGACCACGCCGGTTCTCTCGCCCTGCCGGCTTTGTACGAAAACGTTGTGCATTACGCCTTCCTCATCCAGTTCCTCGGCATACAGCACCACGTCGCCGCGGCTGAACTCATTGAAACGTCCTTCTTTGATGCCGCGAACGTCGGCGCCCTGTTCGTCTCGCTTCATCAATTGATGGGCCTGCTTCTCCG
>JALORT010000237.1 GCA_025458755.1 Methylotetracoccus sp. | reverse complement strand
CCCATAGCGGCAGCGGGCTGAAGCGGACGGGGGGGGGGGTGAACCGTATAAGATCAAACGCCGCGCCCTTCGGAGCGGAGCCGCTCAGTGATGACGATGGCCGCCCGGTCCATGCACATGACCGTGCTCAAGCTCCGCCGGAGTGGCATCGCGGATCTCGGTGACCTCGACATCGAAGTTCAGTGTCATGCCGGCCATCGGGTGATTGCCGTCCAGCGTGACGCTGTCGCCTGCCACGTCGAGGACGGTGACCAGCTGCATACCATCGGCCGATTCGGCTCGGAACTGCATGCCCGGCAGCACCTCCTTGACGCCCTCGAAGGAGCTTTTCGGTACGATTTGAACCAGCTCATCGTCGCGAACTCCGTAGGCTTCCTCCGGCGGTACGCTAACCTGGAATCGATCGCCGACGCGGCGCCCTGTCAATGCCTCCTCGAGCCCTGAGATGATGTTGCCCATGCCGTGGATATAGGCCAGCGGTTCATCCCCGCGCGAGCTGTCGAGGACATCGCCCTCCTCGTTGGTCAGCGTGTAATGGAGATGGACGACCTTGTGCAGAGAAATGAGCATCGAGAATCCTAATTTCGCAGTTGAACTAGGTCGTCATGATACCCGGTTTTCGTTGACCATCGGTACCATGCGCGGCTGAAGGGTTCGTCAGGGCAGCGGGAAGGAGGTACTCAGCCGACCGGATTTGGGATAGGATGAAATCGCAAGGCGTCGTTGACTCTACCGAGCGTGTCCAAGCGGTCGGTTCCGGCCGTCTCCGGAATAGCAGGGTGAACCTCGCGATGTCTACGGTCACAACAATAACGGGGACTGCAAGGTCCCCGCGATAACAACAATGAGGAGGAGAATCCATCATGGCGCTTGTCACTTGTTCCGATTGCGGTCGCGAGATATCCGATCAGGTCTCCGCTTGTCCCCACTGCGGGAAAACGATGACACCGTCGGCACCCCCGCGTTCCGCTGCGATCAGAAGTATCGGCGGCAAGCTCAAAGCGGTGGGCACGCTGGTCATTGCGTTCGGCGTGGTCGCGACGGCATCGGGCTTCTGGTGGGGGCCCGCGCTGCTTCTGCCCGGCGTGGCCCTGTTCATGTTCGGAGTGACCGCGTAGGCAGGCGCCTGCCTCGGTCCGGCCCCGAGGCCTAATGCTCTAACAGCATTGGAAGTTGCTCGCCCCCGGCCATGAAAAGCGGGAAGGGTGGAATAAGCGCCGCGCATCCAGCGATCCGCAATCAGGTCGAAATGACAATTCCGTGTTGTCTGAGGTGGCGCGACGCGCCTGATCCGGCGACGCGGCGCTTTTATGGTCACGGGCCATTCTGCGCCGAACTCCCGTCGTCGGCGATGCCGGCACGGCGTCCAGCTTACAAGAGCCGAGTGTCCGCTGGTCAGTCATGGCGTTCGGTCCAATTCCGAGTCGCATCGCGCGCTCCTTGTTGGATGCCGGAGAGCATCTCGGCAACGATCCCGAATGCGGAGTGACTCGATGCGTCGCTCCGGTCTGCCGCGTCAATGATTTCCCGGCGGTATTTCCGCAGGTGGTAGCCCAAGATCATGCCGAAGCCAAGGACGAAAAACGGGTGCCTGATAAACGCGTTCATGGCATAGATTCGACGTGGAGCATGCTGTGCCTTTTGACCCGCTTCGGGTGACCGGATTCGGGATTCGGGGTCAGTGACAGCTTAGGCAGGTGACTGCGCCCTCGGATCCCTCTGACTTTCCTCCGACCGCTTTGGCGGACGCGCGCATCAGCGCGATCCGCAGCGCACCGGTCAGGCTGGAGCCGAGACCGAGACGTGCGGCGATTGCCGGGACCAGGATCAGTGATGCAAAGACAAGACCTGTGCCGAGCAGCAGGTTTCCCGAGGTACGGGTGTTGGCAGCATTGTCAGGGGTCATGGGAGCAAGGGCGTTGGTGGACATGGGGTCTCCGGTCGGTTTGGGTTTGTCGTCACGGTCGAATCCGTCTGCCGTGTCGGTGATCAATAACCGTGCCCAAGCGGGGAACCCGCGTAATCCTTGGGTCGGGCCCCACTACCGAGGGGGGTGAGGCCCTGTGAATTGTGTGGAAAAGCGCACGGGGTGCGGCATATGCCGCAGTCTTCGAACCCGCTCTGCGGCGCCGGGCCGGTGGAATCAGCGCCGCATCAGCAGCGTTCCGATGCCGCGGTCAGTGAACAGTTCTAGCATGACCGCATGCTCGATACGCCCGTCGATGATGTGTGAACTGACGACGCCGCCTTTCAGCGCGTCCATCGCGCACCGGATCTTCGGGATCATGCCGCCGCTGATGGTGCCGTCGGCGATCAGCGCCTCGACTTCGTTCAGCGAAAGACCGGTCAGCAGGCCGCCGTCCTTGTCCAAGATGCCGGTGGTGTTGGTCAGTAGAATCAGTTTTTCCGCCTTCATCACCTCGGCGATCTTGCCGGCGACCAGATCGGCGTTAATGTTGTACGAGAAGCCGTCTTCGCCGACACCGATCGGCGCGATCACCGGGATGAAGTCGCCGTGGATCAGCATGTCGACCACGGCGGGGTCGATGCTCGCGACTTCCCCCACGTGGCCGAGGTCAATGATCTCCGGTTCTTCGGTTTCTGGCGAACGCTGTTTGACGACAATCTTCCGGGCGTGGATCAGATCGCCGTCCTTGCCCGTAAGGCCCACGGCGGAGCCGCCCAGGCGGTTGATCAGGTTGACGATTTCCTTGTTGACCAGGCCGCCCAGCACCATTTCGACCACGTCCATCGTTTCGGCATCGGTGACCCGCATGCCTTGCACGAATTCGCTGCTCTTGCCCAGACGCTTCAGCAAATCCCCGATCTGGGGACCCCCGCCGTGGACGATGACCGGATTAACGCCGACCAGTTTCAGCAGCACGATGTCGCGGGCGAAACTGGTTTTCAACCGCTCGTCGACCATCGCGTTGCCGCCGTACTTGACGACAATCGTCTTTCCCTTGAAACGCTGGATATACGGCAGCGCCTCCGTCAGGACATGGGCGATCTGCATCGCGGAGGTATCTTCCAGACTCTCCTGTTTCTTCATGGCAAATTCTCGGTAGTCGGTAGAACGATCAGAACGGCAGCGCCATTCCCGGCTTAACCTGGAGCAGCAGTTCCCGAAACCGCTGCTGAATGCGTCGCAGGGCTTCGCTGTCGTCGGCCTCGAAGCGGATCACCAGCGACGGGGTCGTATTGGAGGCCCTGACCAGACCGAAGCCGTCGGGAAAATCCACCCGCAGGCCGTCAATCCGGGTGATGGCCGCTTCGGGGAAATCGGCCAGACGCTGGAGTTTGTCGATGAGGGCAAAATTCTCGCCTTCGGCCAGCGCGACGTTCAGCTCCGGCGTGTTGATGCTGTCTGGCAATTCCCCGAACACCTCGGCCGCGGGGCGGCAATCCTTGGACAGGATCTCCGCCATTCGGGCACCGGCGTATAGGCCGTCGTCGAAGCCATACCAGCGCTCGCCGAAGAAAACGTGGCCGCTCATTTCGCCGGCCAGCGCGGCCCCGGTTTCTTTCAGCTTGGCTTTCATCAGCGAATGGCCTGTCTTCCACATCAACGGCTTGCCGCCATGTTTGCGGATTTGGCTGGCCAGGTGGCGGGTGCATTTGACGTCGTAGAGGATGGTCGCACCGGGCTCACGCGACAGCACATCCGCGGCGAACACCATCATCTGACGGTCCGGCCAGATCACCCGGCCGTCCGAGTCGATCACACCGAGGCGGTCGCCATCACCGTCGAAAGCCATGCCGAAGTCGGCTTGTTCCCGCTTCACGGTCTCGATCAGGGCCTTAAGATTCTCCGGTCGGCTAGGGTCGGGATGATGGTTCGGGAAGGTGCCGTCGACATCGCAGAACAGTTCACTCACTTCGCAGCCGAGCGCCCGGAACAGCCGGGGAGCCGCGATCCCCGCCGCGCCGTTGCCGCAATCGATGACGGTTTTCAGCGGACGCGCGAGGCGAACGTCGCCGACGATCCGCTCGAGGTATCGAGGCACGACATCCACGGTCTCGATGCTGCCGCGGCCGGAAGCAAAATCCTGCGCTTCGATGCGTCGCCTGAGATCCTGAATCTCGCCCCCCGACAGTGTGTGGCCGGCGATCACGACTTTCACCCCATTGTAATTTACAGGGTTGTGGCTGCCGGTGATTATCACGCCCGAGCGGCTGTTCAGGACATGGGTCGCGAAATAGAGCACCGGTGTCGGCGCCAAGCCCAGGTCCGTGACATCCCGGCCGGCAGCACGCAGACCTTCGGTCAGCGCCTGACAAAGAGCCGGGCTGGACAGCCGGCCGTCACGCGCTACGATCACCCGCTGCTCATTCTGTAGGGCCGCCACCGTGCCGATAGCGCGTCCAATCTGACGTACGGCTGCTTCGGTCAGGCTCTCGCCGACAACGCCGCGGATGTCGTATGCACGAAAAATGCTCGAATCGAGAGGTGTGACAGCGGTCACGCAGGGTGTTCCTTGACAATAACAACCGACGCGGGAGGGCGGTTCGGCGGGAACTGGCGAACCCCGCCGGTCGGTTT
>JALORT010000236.1 GCA_025458755.1 Methylotetracoccus sp. | reverse complement strand
CGAGCCGTTTACGGAACGCGGGTTCGGCGAACAGCACCGAACCGTAGATCACCGAGAACAGGATGCTGCTACGCTTCACTGCGACCATGTAAGCTGCCTGAACCCGTTCGATCGCCACAAAGTGCGTGTAAACCATCGTCGCGAACAATCCGGCGACCAGCAGATGCAGGGACGGCCGCTGCATCAAGACCTGCAGCGAGGAAGGACGGAGGACTCCGGCCAGTACCAGGGTGACGACGCCGAGCACGGCGAAATAGAAAGGCCCGAACAAACCCCCTGGCATGTACTGCAAAGCTGCCTTCGTAGTGATGACGGTAACGCTGTAGATCAGCGCCACGATCAGCATCGAGCGGACGCCCCGACTGTGCCGGAGTGTCCGATACGGAGCTGCGAACCGGCACCATAGCGTGCCGTGTTTCTCGGCATGCAGCAGGAAGGTCCCGAGAACGACCAGAAAAATCCCCAGCAGTGCCGCCGCGGAGACCTTTTCACCGAGCACGACCTCTCCGAGCAGTACGGTAAACACCGGAGTAAACGACAGGTACGGCAGCGAGAGAGAAAGTTCGCCGTCGCGCACCGCCTGCATGTATAGCAGCATCGCCAGGATTTCGAGCGGGATCGAGATGCCCAGCCAGGCCCAGAATGCTATCGGCAACGTCGGAAAATCCCGCTCCCACAGCAGCGGCGCCAGCAGTACGGCGGCGCCGACGAAACGCACGATAACCAGCTCCGCCGCCGTGTAGCCCTGCATGAATTTCTTCCCGAGCGCATCGGACGTCGCCAGACTGAATGCGCTCAGCAGTGTCAGAGAAAACCAGTGCAGGTGCATGAGTACGCTCAATTCCGGTGTGTTTCCACAGAACTCGACGGGGCCCTACAGTTGTCAGGCATGTTGGTCGCACAAGGGAGCAATCCCATGATGACTGAGGCGCGCAGACTGAGTACAAACCATGCGGCACCTATTCAGGGGATCCGAACCCGAGAGATAACGCGGAGCGGAGCAGCTTCGTAGAGATACTGTATGGCACGAGGCGCGGCGACATGCTGTGGAGAGATGATACCAAGCCGGTTCGGTCCCTGGTGGCGATGGATTGAGTTTATCGCAGCGGAGATCGGCGGCGGCGGGGCCTCACCAGAGGCTGACACCCAGGGGTGACCGCGATTGTCTGTGCGTCGTCTGCTCGCCGTAAGCCATTGAGCAACCTTGGCGGGCCGCGTCGAAGGGAGACCCATATCCAGCCGGTCGGTGCTGCCGTGCCAAGCCAATGCGAATGCGATAAACTCCCGCTGCCGATGGCCCGGAGAGTGATGACGGAGAGTTTAGAGAATCAGATTCTCGAACAGCGGCGTGGACTTCGTCATCAGACAGCCGGTCTCGAAACCGAAATGCGCGACGAATTCAGCGACATGAATCAACGTATCAATCGCCTGGAGTCGGCCGGTGCGGGCATTCGGCGCGATGAGGCCGGTACCGCCGAGGAAATTGCGCGTCAGCAGTCGCCTATCGAGCGCATCAAGGAGTTGGTGGGCCGTATCGAGCGCCGGCCGGCAATCGCGTCGGACGAAGCGTCATAAACGAGAGCCTTCCCCTATTTCTTCAGAACAGCGGCAATCTTGCCGGAGGCGCTTTGCTGTCTGTCTCGCGGACGCGCGCTTGCTCCACCCCGGTACCGTTCGTTCGTAATCTTCCCTTGACATGAAGACCCGTGACTGATCCCGTCATGCTCATGATCTGGGCCAAGTTTGCCGCCTGCATGATCGCTGTCGGCATCGCCGGTACCCGACTCTCGCTGTACGGCGACATCATCGCCGAAAAGACCGGGCTGTCCGGGAGCTGGATCGGCCTGGTGCTGCTGGCGACCGCCACGTCGCTCCCTGAGCTGATCACCGGCGTCAGCGCCGTGACCATTGCGAATGCACCGAACATCACCATCGGCAACCTGCTCGGCAGTTGCGTGTTTAACCTCACCACACTGGTTCTAGTCGACCTGGTGCACCGCGGAGAGTCGGTCTACCGTCGTGCGCACCAAGGCCATGTGCTGTCCGCCGCCTATGGGGTCGCGCTGATCGGCTTCGTGGGCGTGAATTTGCAGATCAATGGAAAGATTGACCTGCCGTCGCTCGGGCACGTGGGCGCTTACACTCCTGTGATCATCCTCCTGTATTTCATCGCGATGCGGTCCATCTTTCTGTATGAGCGCGAGAAGATGACAGAGTTCGTCGAAGACGTGAGCGACCGCTACCCGAACGTCTCTCTGCTGCGTGCGACGGGGGGCTACACGGTCTCCGCCGGAGTGGTCGTTGGCGCGGGTGTGGCGATGCCCTTCATTGCGACTGACCTGGCGACCACGATGGGTTGGAGCAACAGCTTCGTCGGCACCTTCCTGGTGGCCGCCGCGACCACGCTGCCGGAGCTCGCCGTCACGGTCGGGGCCCTCCGTTTAGGGGCGATCGACATGGCCGTCGCCAATCTGCTCGGCAGCAACCTGTTCGATATCGTCATCATTGCGATCGACGACCTGCTTTTCCTGCCCGGACCGATCCTCTCGCATGTTTCGCCGATCCACGGCGTCTCCGCGATGTCGGCCGTGATCATGACCAGCCTCGCGATCATCGGACTGTTCGGCCGTTCCGGAAACCGCGTCTTCGGGACGGTCGGCTGGGTCAGTCTGGGACTGTTCACGGTGTACTTACTGAACGCGCTCGGCCTCTATCTGGCACAGGATTAGCAGTGCGGCAAACGCGCAGCATGGAGCTCAACTACGGGGAGACCTACAATCACGCCATGCGGGCATTGCTGCGTTGCTGAATCTGGATCTGCCTATGTTTGGCGTGACCCGCCTGATCCTGATCGATTCGTACAAGCCGGGCACCTTGCAGGAGGTGCGTCTCGACGGTCCGACCAATCTCAACGGCGTCAATGGCGCTGGCAAGACGAGCCTGCTGCGGCTGATCCCGTTGTTGTTTGGCGAGAGCCCGAATCGGCTGGTGCCAAAAAAGCCGCAGCCTGGCTGCGCGCCGAAAACGCGAAGAAGCCGACGGAAGCACCGGGCTTGTCGGGCTTCACGGCGTGTCTTCGCCCGGAAGTTCTAACAGGCGCTCGCCGCGCCAGACCCGGACGATCCGCACGTGCTTTGGGTCACGGCGGTAGACCATGCGAAACGGCGGTCGGATCAGCTCCCGCAGAAAAGGCTGGTCGGACTCCGGCACGATCCGAGCCATGTTCGGATGATCGGCAAGCATCTCGATACCCGCGACGATCTCTCCGAGCAGGCGCTCGCCTGCGTTTGGCACCCCTGTTCGGCATTCCAGGTACGCAGTGCTTCCAGATCGAGGAGTGCGGATTCGGCGAACCGGATAGCAAGCTTCGGCATGCGGCTACTGCAAGCCGAGCCCTGGCGTCCGCGAGAGACAGCTCTCGACCGGCCTCGATGTCCGCAAGACCGGCTACCACGGCCCGCATGAACGCTCGTTCCTCCTCAGCCGCCTCGCAGGCGGCCACTGATTGCACGATGGCCACGCCGCGTCCCCGGCGCCGGTGAACAACACGGGGCGGTGTGCCTCGGTCGCGTGCTTGACCACGCGGCCCGGGTTCGCCTTCAGATCGGCGAGCGGAATGACGTCCTTGGAGAACTTAGTGCTCCTGATCGGTTTCTCAGTCCCATAGACAGGCCTGATGATGGGCCCAGTTAACGGCACTCACCAGAGCGAGAGATCGGGAGGCTGAGCCTGTCCAGCTTATCGGCGGGAGGAAGGGGCGGTCAGTCCCACTTCCAATTGGTCCCACCTCCCCTGGACGGCTTCTTTCCCGATCACGCGTCCTGCGCTACCATCGCTGTCCTCCATTCGGTGGACCGAACGGCAGCCTCTGATACCGGATGAAGCGCGTATTCTTGCGTCGATCGTGCCGATGATTGGATCGCTCATCCGATCGGCTCGGCACCGCCCCCGGTGAGTCCCGGTCGGGTGCGGTCGGCAGCCAAGATAGGCGAGTGCAATTTCATTTCCCGTCACCCAATGCTGCATGGAGGTGTAGAAAACAATGAAAGCAGATGGCGATGAAATTCTTTACTACCATGCGGACATTCTCCCCGAAATGCCCTTGTTTCCGGAGGATGTCGAGGTTTACATCACCACCGATGTGCACAGTCTTGCGCGCGCCCTGGTGCGGTATACGGAGGTTTTGCAAGGGGCTCCTAAAAACGTATCCGAGTTGATTCATGGCGGACGGCGCGGCCCGCGTGTACACCATCCCGTCGTACTTGATGCGCTATGGCATTTCGCTACCGTAGGAGCCAAGGATGTCGATTACTGGCACCACTACATCGGGACATCGCTGGTCCACCAGCGAGTCGTGCAGGAGTCGGAACAACTGGCGCTGCTCGTGGGTCTGCCCATGTTGATCCATGGCAGAGACAGGGATTATATGATCAGTGTGTTGCAGCAAGTGCCGGGTATCGATCTCAACAAATTTGAATCGTTTTGACCAGATGCGCACGGGCCAGAACCGGTTGGCCCGTGCGCGTTGATCTCTATTTCGTCGGTGGCGGCGT
>JALORT010000235.1 GCA_025458755.1 Methylotetracoccus sp. | reverse complement strand
GTTCGCCGGCAGGATAGGCCTCGGCATGGATGTAAGAGATCTCCTTCAGCTTCAGAGCCCCTTCCATCGCGACCGGATAATGCAGCCCGCGTCCCAGGTACAGCGCATCCTTCTTGTCGCCGAACGCCTGCGCCCATTCCAAAATATCGGCTTCCAGCCTAAGAACACGCATAATTTGCGCCGGTAACTCCTGGAGTTCTTCGACGATCCTGATCTCTCGTTCTTCTGGAACACCGTTCCTGCGCCCCAGCGCCAAAACCAGCAAAAGCAAGGCGGTCAACTGGGTCGTGAACGCCTTGGTGGAAGCGACACCGATCTCAGGACCGGCGCGTGTCATCAGCGCGAACTCGGAATCCCGGACCAGCGAACTCTCCGGAACATTGCAAATCGCCAGGGTGTGATCATAGCCTAGCCTTTGGGCTTCTTTCAAAGCGGCCAGCGTGTCCGCCGTCTCTCCCGACTGGGAGATAGTCACGAACAGAGTTCCCGGTCTAACCACATGCTTGCGGTAACGAAATTCACTGGCCACTTCCACTTGGCAAGGCAACCCAGCGATTTCCTCCATCCAGTATCGGGCGACCATCCCGGCGTGGTGGCTCGTGCCGCACGCGACGATCTGCACCTCTCGGATGCAGTCGAACACCTGTCCGGCGTCCGGACCGAACGCCTCGTCCAGCACGTGGCCTGCAACACAGCGTCCGTCCAGCGTTTTCTCGATCGCCAGCGGCTGTTCGTGGATCTCCTTCTGCATGTAATGCCGATAGTCCCCGCGCTCCACGGCATCCGCGGCCAACTTCGTCTCATGCACCGGCCGTTCCACCCTGACCCCGCCGGCATCGTAGATGCTGACCTCGTCGGTGGTGAGCTCCGCGGTATCGCCGTCCTCGAGGAAGATGAATCGCTGGGTTTCGGAGACCAACGCAAACACGTCGGAAGCGATGAAATTCTCGCTCTCACCGAGCCCGATCACCAACGGACTGCCCCGACGCGCCGCGATCAGGCGCCGCGGTTCGGTGCTGCTGATGACTCCGATCGCGTAGGCCCCTTGAAGTACCTTGCAGCTTTCCTGCACCGCCCGAAGCAGCGGCAGTCCCTGTTCGAGGTACGTGTGCACCAGATTACCGATGACTTCAGTATCCGTCTCCGATTCGAACCGATAGCCTCGTCCCTGCAAGGTTTCCCGCAAGGCCTCGTGATTCTCCACGATCCCGTTGTGCACCACCGCAACCTGTTCCCGGGCGAGATGCGGGTGGGCATTCCGCTCGGAAGGCACGCCGTGAGTCGCCCAACGGGTGTGGGCGATGCCAATTTTTCCGGCGACCGCCGAGTCCGTGAGCGCCTCCTCCAGTACCTTGATCTTCCCGGGGCGTCTGACCCGGAGCAGTCTGTTCTCATGGTCCAGCACCGCCAGACCGGCCGAGTCGTAGCCCCGGTATTCCAGACGCTTCAGCCCTTCCAGCAGAACCGGCGTGACGTTGCGGTGCGCCACAGCGCCGACGATACCACACATACTATTTGCCCTTTTTGACCGGACGCTGCCACCCGTCCACCGAGACTTGCTTCGCACGACTCAGTGTCAGAGTGTTCTCGGGCGGATCTTTGGTAATCGTTGACCCCGCACCGATGGTGGCATTCCGGGCAACTCTGAGCGGCGCGACCAACTGCGTATCCGAACCGATGAAAACGCCGTCCTCGATGACCGTCTGATGCTTATTCGCTCCGTCGTAATTACAGGTGATCGTGCCGGCCCCGATGTTGACGTCCCGCCCCACCAAGGTGTCACCGACATAACTCAAGTGATTGATTTTGGAACGGCTGGCGACGACGGACTTTTTGATTTCAACGAAGTTACCGATATGCACATGATCCTCGATTCGGGTGTCCGGGCGAATTCGGGCGAACGGACCGATCCGGCTGAACGGGCCGATTTCTGCTTGCTCCAGGCAGCAATTGGCCAGAATTTCCGCATCATCCCCGATGCGACACTCCTTTAGAAACACGTTCGGCCCAATCTTCACCCGGTCACCCAATTCGATTCGCCCCTCGAGCACCACGTTGACGTCGATTTCCACATCCCGGCCTACCGCCACAACATCACCGCGCAGGTCAAAACGCGCCGGATCGAGAAACGTCACGCCCTGGTCCATCAGGGTTTCCGCCTGCCTCCGCTGGAAGATGCGCTCAGCGCCCGCCAATTGTTGCCGGGTGTTGATCCCCTGCACTTCGGTCTCGTCCGCGGCCTTGTGCACGGCGACATCGAACCCGTCCGCCACCGCCATGCCAATGACGTCGGTTAAGTAGTACTCCCCTTGGATATTGTCGTTGCTCAGACGCGCAAGCCAGGACTTCAGCACGCCGCCACCACAGGCCAGTATGCCCGTATTGACTTCCTGGATAGCCCGCTCGGCAACCGCCGCATCACCTTCCTCGACGATCCGGCAGACTTTGCCGTGCTCATCCCGGACGATGCGTCGACGCCATCGTCCGCAATCAGATGCGACGTCTGCTGCACCGCGTGGCCGGTGCCGAGCTGCGGCGTCTGTTCGACCCAACAAGCCTCGAAGTCCTCGCAACTGTCCGGAATCAGTGAGCCGCCATGGCCATAGACGATGGCGATATCCCGCGAGCCGAGATCTTTCGCCAGCTGATAGACGTGCCCGATCAGCGGCTTGGCACCGAGACGATGCATGACCTTGGGTCGCGACGAGCGCATCCGCGTTCCCTGACCGGCAGCAAGTATGACTGTCTGCAGCTTCATCATCCAAATCCCACGTCTGCCCGCTGAGAGTTGCGCTCTCCCAACCAAAAAAGCCCGACGCGGAACGGGGTGATCCCCTTCGCCCGCCGGGCTTCACTTCTGGCCGTCGATCCTAGCGTCCCTTGCGGAATTTCTCTATCGTCCTCAACTGCGCCATCGCTTCCAACAGCTGCGCCTGGGCCTTCGCGTAATCGATGCGCCCCGACTTATCAGACAGCATTTCCTCGGCCTGCCGCTTCGCTTCGAGCGCCGCGGCTTCGTCGATATCCTTAGCGCGGACGGCGGTATCGGCCAAAATCGTGACTAGATGCGGCTGGACTTCCAATACGCCGCCCGAAATATAGAACGGTTGGGTATCCTGATCGCTGACCTTCACCCTCACTTCCCCTGGTCTCAGTCGCGTGAGGAAAGGCGCATGTCGGGCAGCAATCCCAACCTCGCCCAATTCGGCCGGCGCGACGACCAGTTCGGCGAGCCCTGAATAGATTTCCCGCTCGGCACTCACGATATCGACATGTATCGTCATCGCCATCACATTCTCTCCCCTACACGGCTAGGCCGCGAGCCTTCTCGCCTTTTCCACGGCTTCGTCAATGGTTCCCACCATGTAGAAAGCCTGCTCCGGGATGTCATCGAAATCGCCTTCCACAATCCCCTTAAAGCCCGCAATCGTGTCCTTGAGCGACACATACTTGCCGGGACTGCCGGTAAACACCTCGGCGACGAAGAACGGCTGCGACAGGAAACGCTGAATCTTCCGCGCCCTCGACACCGTGAGCTTGTCTTCCTCGGACAGTTCGTCCATGCCCAAAATCGCGATGATATCCCGCAATTCCTTGTACCGCTGAAGCGTATTCTGCACGCGCCGAGTCACACTATAATGCTCTTGGCCGATCACCAGCGGATCGAGCTGACGACTGGTGGAATCGAGCGGATCGACCGCCGGATAAATACCCAACTCGGCGATCTGTCGGGATAACACCACGGTCGCATCGAGATGCGCGAAGGTCGTTGCCGGCGACGGGTCGGTCAGGTCGTCCGCAGGTACATAGACGGCCTGAATTGAGGTAATCGAACCCGTTTTCGTCGATGTAATGCGTTCCTGCAGCGTCCCCATTTCTTCGGCCAGGTTCGGCTGGTAACCCACCGCCGAAGGCATCCGTCCGAGCAGCGCGGACACTTCGGTACCGGCCAGCGTGTAGCGGTAGATGTTGTCGATGAACAGCAACACGTCCCGCCCTTCCTCGCGGAAAAACTCGGCCATCGTCAGGCCGGTCAACGCGACTCGCAGACGGTTACCGGGCGGCTCGTTCATCTGTCCGTACACCAGGGAAACCTTATCGAGAACATTGCTTTCCTTCATCTCGTGATAGAAGTCGTTCCCCTCGCGGGTCCGTTCACCCACCCCCGCGAACACCGAATAGCCGCTGTGCTCGATGGCGATGTTGCGGATCAGTTCCATCATGTTGACCGTCTTGCCGACCCCGGCGCCGCCGAATAAGCCGACTTTACCGCCCTTGGCGAACGGACAGATCAGGTCGATCACCTTGATGCCGGTTTCCAGCAACTCATTCGCGGCGGCCTGGTCCTCAAAACTCGGTGCCTTGCGGTGGATACCCCAGCGCGCCTGCTCGCCGATCGGACCCAGTTCGTCGATCGGATCACCCAGAACATTCATAATGCGCCCCAGGGTTTCCTTGCCCACCGGCACTGAAATGGCCGCGCCGGTATTGCTGACAATCAAACCCCGCTGCAAACCATCGGTGGACCCCATCGCGATGGTACGAACGATACCGTCCCCCAACTGCTGCTGCACCTCCAGTACGATGTCCTTGTCTGCGATTAGCAGCGCGTCATAAACCTTGGGCAGCGATGCGCGTGGGAACTCCACGTCAACCACGGCGCCGATGATCTGCACGATTTTGCCCGTACTCATTGGTCTTGATCTCCCGAATTCTCGTCGATGTCTGTCTAGTGCTAAACCGCCGCGGCGCCGCCGACGATTTCAGCGATTTCCTGTGTGATCGCTGCCTGACGAGCCTTGTTGTAGATAAGCTGCAGCTCTTTGATCAGCTTTCCGGCGTTATCGGATGCGCTCTTCATCGCCACCATGCGGGCCGCTTGTTCGCAGGCGTTGTTCTCCACCAACCCTTGAAACACGATCGACTCGACATATCGGATCAACAGGTCATCCAGCACCTCTTTCGCATCCGGCTCATACAGGTAGTCCCAGTGGCCTTGAAGCTCCTCGGCGAGTTCCTCCGGCTGGATCGGAATCAACTTTTCCACCTTGGGCTTCTGCGTCATCGTGTTCACGAACTCGTTATAGACGACATGCAGTTCGTCGATCCGACCCTCATTGTAATCGTCGAGCATCGCCTTGATGACGCCGATGATCGCCTCAAGATGCGGCGTATCGCCCAACCGCGTCGCCTGTGCAATCACGTCCGCGGAAATGCCGTTAAAAAACGTCGCGGCCTTCTGGCCGATCGTACACACGCGTATTCGATAACCCTGGTCTGACCAGGTCCGCATGTTACGCAACACCAGTCGAAACAGGTTCGAGTTCAAACCTCCACACAGGCCGCGGTCCGACGACAGCACGATCAAGCCGACCGTGCCGACCGGACGCTCCAGCATGAAAGGATGCTTGTATTCCGGATTCGCATGTGCAAGATGTTTGATGATTCGCGCAATCTTGGTCGAATACGGGCGGGTGGCCTGCATGCGGTCCTGGGTCTTACGCATCTTGCTGGCCGCGACCATTTCCATTGCACGCGTAATTTTCTGCGTGTTGCGGATGCTGGTGATCTTGGTGCGGATCTCTTTGCCGACTGCCATGGCCGTGCCCTCACCAGGCGTGCGTTTCTTTAAACTTCTTCAACGCCTCTTGGAGGGCGCTTTGGATCTCGTCATTGTAGTCACCCGATGCATTGATCTGATCCAAAAGGTCGCCGTACGCACTCTTCATGTAGTTTTGCAGGGCATCTTCGAAATCGCGAACCTTGCCGACCTCGACATCATCAAGGAAGCCTTCGTTCACCGCGAATAGCGAGACTGCCATCTGCGCAACGCTCATCGGCGCATACTGATTCTGCTTCATCAGTTCGGTGACGCGCTGCCCACGCTCGATCTGTTTCCGGGTCGCCTCATCGAGATCGGAGGCAAACTGCGCGAACGCCGCCAACTCTCGAAACTGTGCCAAGTCGAGCCGGATGCCGCCACCGAGTTTCTTGACGATTTTGGTCTGAGCGGCGCCACCGACCCGAGAGACCGAGAGCCCGGCGTTCACCGCCGGACGAATACCGGCGTTAAACAGGCTGGTTTCGAGAAAGATCTGACCGTCGGTAATTGAGATGACATTCGTGGGGACGAACGCGGAGACGTCACCCGCCTGGGTTTCGATAATCGGCAGCGCCGTCAGCGAACCGGTCTTGCCGGTCACCGCGCCGTTCGTCAGCTTAGCCACTTCCTCGGCATTGATCCGCGATGCGCGCTCCAACAGTCGGGAGTGCAAATAAAAGACGTCTCCGGGATACGCTTCGCGGCCCGGCGGACGCCGGAGCAACAGTGAGATCTGCCGATAGGCCCACGCCTGTTTGGTCAGATCATCGTAAATGATCAGCGCATCCTCGCCGCGATCGCGGAAATACTCGCCCATCGCACAGCCTGAGTAGGGCGCGATGAACTGCATAGCGGCAGATTCCGAAGCGGAGGCCGCCACGATAATGGTGTGATCCATCGCACCATGTTCCTGCAGCTTGCGCACGACATTCGCAATCGACGACTGTTTTTGCCCGATCGCGACGTAGATGCATTTTACGCCCGTCCCCTTTTGATTAATGATCGCGTCGATCGCGATCGCACTCTTGCCGGTCTGCCGGTCACCGATGATCAATTCGCGCTGGCCGCGCCCGATCGGGATCATCGAATCGATGGCTTTCAGTCCGGTCTGCAGCGGCTGACTGACGGACTGCCGGCTGATGACCCCCGGTGCGATTTTTTCAATCGGAGACGTCCCGCTGGCAGCGATCGGACCTTGACCGTCGAGCGGATTGCCCAACGAATCGACGACTCGGCCGAGCAGACCCTCGCCGACAGGTACTTCCAGAATACGCCCGGTACATTTCACCGTGTCGCCTTCGGTCAAGTGCTCGTAGGCACCGAGAACGACGGCGCCCACCGAGTCACGCTCCAGATTCAACGCAACACCAAAGGTGTTGCCAGGGAATTCGACCATCTCGCCCTGCATAACGTCGTTCAAGCCGTGGACACGGACGATCCC
>JALORT010000234.1 GCA_025458755.1 Methylotetracoccus sp. | reverse complement strand
CCCGATCCTCGGCAACGGCGACGCTCGCGTAGTCGCCCGGCCGTGCGGCCAGCAGCGCGAGATGGCGGATCCAAAGGCTCAGGCGGTCCTTCGCTTTCAGCTTGGCTGACCGGTAGACCAACAAACCGGGGGCGTAAAGACCGCGCAGCTCGCCGTACAGGCGAAACGGTTCCAGATCGAGATCGAAAGACAAAGGGTCCACCGGCTGGTCCAGATAGGCGCCGTACTGATCGCTCAAGCGGGCCAACAACGCCTCGACGGCGGTTTGGTCCCGCTCCAGCGCCAGATGATCGAAGGGTGGCTCCGGCAACAGCCCTCGGGCTCCAAACCGGCGAACCACCTCGGCTCCGCTGCTGTCCTTTAGCCGCGTGCCGAGCAACTCCTGCTTCAGACCGAAATGCTGCAGCGCATCCAGACCGAAGGGCTCACCATCTTCCGGCATGATGTCCTCCTCACCGGCGAAGACGCTCAGGCGGTTCTCGAGAAAATACCGCGCCGGGTTTCGGTAGAACCGGATCAGTTGGTCGATGTGAACCTGCCGGAACGCGGTGTCCGGCGAATCGATCGCCGATCCGGAGAACGGCAGCACTCCCGGGCGGGGACCAGCCAAGCGCACACTGCTTCCAAGCCATTCCGCCGCGTAGCTGAACAAATCGGCATCGGGTGCGAAGTAGCGCGCACTGAACGGCTGCATCGGGTGAGCGACCGTCAACGCCGCGGCGGCCGTAGTCCCGGGGACAGCCGCGGTATGGTTTTGCTCGATGTATTCCACCAGCTCACTGACGACGACCGAAGGCAGCAACACGCTGTTGTCGCGAATGTTTCGTCCCACATAGCTGATATACAGGGTCTCGCGCGCGCTCAGCAGCGCCTCCAGAAACAGGTAGCGGTCGTCATCCCGGCGCGACCGGTCGCCGGCACGAGGCTGCTGCGTGATTCGATCGAAGCCCAACGGTTTCCGGCGGCGCGGAAAGTCGCCGTCGTTCATGCCGAGCAGACACAGCACACGAGTGGGCACGTTCCGCATCGGTAGCAGCGAGCAGAACGTCACCGGGCCGGTCAGGAACCGTTGCGAGCTCAGCGGCTCGGCCAGTCGATCCTGCAGCCAATAGGCCACCACGTCCAGAGGCATCCGGTCATCGAATTGTGCGAGCGCCGTATCGTCCTGCAGTCCGGCCAGCGCATCGCGGACGCTCTGCGCCGCTCTCGCAGTCTCATCGGTGACCGCAAAAAACCGGTCGAACAGCGCATTCAGCCGTTCGGTCCATTCGCCGGGCGTGCGCGGTTGGTCGAGATCCTTGCGGGCATCGCTCAGGCCCTGCAGGAACGCCTGCAGCTTGCCGAGCGTCTCCGCCGCCTGTCCTTCGATGTCCTCGAACGGCGCTACGCCCTGGTACAAGGCTTCCGACGGCGCCAGCGCATAACCCAGGAACAACCGCTCGAGTCCAAATTCCCAGGTGTGACCGGCCAGGCTCGGAGGCAGCCCGAAATTTTCCCGGTGACCGGCATCCAGCCCCCAGCGGACGCCGCTTTCCCGAACCCACCGGTGGATTCGTTCGAATTCCTCTTCACTCAGTTGATAGCGGCGGCGGATTGCCGGCGTCTGCAGCAGCGCCAGCACTTCCGAAGCTTTCAGTCGACTCGCCGGCAGCTGCAGCAGCGCCAGAAAGGCTTGCAGCAACGGATGTTCCGCCTTGGCCGCCCGATCGGCGATGGCACCGGGCAGGCGCGGCGCCCTGACCGGGCCGGACTCGAGAGGCGCGAGGCTGCCCACCGAGAATACCGCCTCGATGTAAGGCGCATAGGCTTCGATGTCCGGAGCCATCACCATCACGTCGCGCGGCTCCAAACCCGGGTTCTTGTCGAAAAGCGCCAGCAACTGATCGTGCAGGACCTCGATCTCGCGCATCGGGCTGTGGCACACGTGGAAACGGACCGAATCGTCGGCGGGATTCAACTCCGCTTTGTCGCCGCGCTGAGCCCGGTCGACCAGATTCAAGATGTCGGACTGCAGCCGTGCCAGCAGGGTTGCTTCACCCGGTTCTTCGAACAGCTCGTCGGCTTCCATCGGTTCGACGGTCGGCACATCCAGCAAACGCTCGAAGAAATCCCTTCCCTGCTGCCCGAGCGACGCCAGCAGCGCGTTGCCGCGAAAGCCCGGGTCGGCGGCCGGGAACTCGTGGCGGCCCCATCGGCGTCCGCGGGCGGCGGCGCGTTCATCGCTGAGGTCGCCCCAATACTCCCGGCACGGGTTGAAGAAAAAAAGGTGGACATCGATGACCCCGGCGATCCGCGCGAACATGTCCAGATGCGCGGGCGGCAGCGTGCAGACGCCAAACACGGAAAGCCGCTGCGGCAACGCTACCGCGGCCAGGTGGCGTTTTGCGGCGCGATCGAGAAACCCCCGATACAGACGCACTCGATGCGGTTCCGCAATTCGTTCACTCAGATCCCGCCACAATTCCGCCTGCCAGTCGTCGCCCTCGTCCCCGGCATCCCAGGTTTCGATCAGATCGGGGCGAAACACCAGGTATTGATCGAAGAGGTCGGCGATGCGGGAAGCCAATTGGTAACGTTTCAGCTCCGGATTATCGCCGGCCAGATAAGTCCGCAGCGGGCTGAACGCAGGCTCGCCGAGCCGAGCCGGCAGCCGGCCGAAGATCTGCCAGGTGAGCGCCGTGCGGTCGAACCCGGAGCGCTCGGGAAGCGACTGGTCTTGCTCGCGCCGGAAGAGATCCCAGATCACCGCCGGCGGCAGCATGAAGCGTAGATTGGCTGCAATGCCGCAGTGCTGCGCCAATTGCAGCGCCAGCCAGTGCGCCATCCCCAAGCTCTGGGTCACGACAATTTCCGGCGCAAACGCATCGGACAAAGGTTCGGAAGTGACCGCGGCGAGGCGTTCGGCCAGCCGCTCCATGCGATTACCCGGATAAAGTTTCAGCATCGAATCTGGGCCTTGAATTCTCGGGGCGGCCGTTGTGAGCGCTCCGTCCGTACGCCCGCTCGTCGCGACCGCACGCGAAGTATACTAGCGACGCCGGCGCGACGGGTCCTGCCCCGAAGTTTCGGCAGGCGCCGCGATGACCGCGCTGCCAGAATGCGGTCCCGCCAATCTTGCTTGGCAAGTTGCAGCGCACGGACAACGCCCAGCCCGCCGTCACTTGCGGGAGCCCGCCTCACCTTGCCGCGAACTGAGGAGGCACAGCCAACGGTCGAAATGCCGCACGCGGCGGTAGTCGCGAACGTTCGGAGCGCATAAAATTTCGTCCTCGAATCGTTTCCCGGAATCCGCCCATGCAAGTCACACTGGTCCATGTCCATGTCAAGCCGGAGTTTGTCGACGCGTTCATCGCCGCGACACGCGCCAACCACGAGGGTTCGGTCAAAGAACCGGGGAACCGTCGTTTCGACGTGCTGCAGAACCCGGAGGACCCAACGCGCTTTATCCTGTACGAATCCTACGTGTCCGCCGAGGATGCTGCGGCGCACAAGCAGACCGCGCATTATGCTGCATGGCGCGATGCCGTCGCCGACATGATGGCCGAGCCGCGTAGCGGCTTACCGATGAATGGCCTGTTTCCGCAGGGTTGAGATGATGACCCCCTTCAGCATCGGCCGGTTGCCGCGCATCGAATTCGGCAGCGGCAGCCTGGCCAAACTTCCCGAAATCGCGAGGCGCTACGGCCAACGCCTGCTGATCGTGGTCGGCGCGCGGTCGTTCACCGCATCGCCGCGTTCCGAGGCGCTATTTGCTGACCTGAGCGCCTGCGGCTGCACCTGGGAGCGGGTGACTGTCGCCGGCGAACCGTCACCGGAGGGCGTCGACGACACGGTACGGGCCTGGCACGGCAAGGATATCGACGCGGTCATCGGCATCGGCGGCGGCAGCGTACTGGATGCAGCCAAGGCGATCGCCGGGCTGCTGCGGCCGGGAAACTCCGTGATGGACCACCTTGAAGGCGTGGGACCGGAAAAACCCTACCGAGGCCCGGCGACGCCGTTCATCGCGGTACCGACCACGGCCGGAACGGGTTCCGAGGCCACCAAGAACGCCGTGTTGTCGCGACACGGCCCGGATGGCTTCAAGAAGTCGTTCCGCGACGACCAGTTGATGGCCGAGTACGCGATCGTCGATCCGGATCTGCTCGCGACCTGCCCTCTTGAGCTGATCGCCGCCAATGGGATGGACGCCTTCACGCAGTTGTTGGAGAGTTACGTGTCGGTCCGCGCGAATCCGCTCACCGACGCGCTGGCGATGGCCGGCATGGAGGCGGCGCGGGACGGCCTGATCGCATGGTATACCGGCGGCGACGGAGCCGCGGCGGGCCGCGAACAAATGGCGTTCGCGTCGCTGCTGTCCGGCATCTGCCTGGCCCAAGCCGGCCTCGGATCGGTCCACGGGCTGGCGCAGCCGCTCGGCTCGCGACTCGGGTCAATGTCGACGTACTGCAGGCCCGCGACCCGAAGCACCCCGCCCTCGCCAAGTACGCCCAAGTCGGAAGACTGTTCGCGGGCCGGGGTCCGCTTGATGAAGCCGACGCTCTCGCAGTCCTGATCGCCACGCTGCAGGACTGGACCCGCACGATGAAACTTCCAGAACTCTCGAAACTCGGTGTCAGCGCGGAAGACTTTCCCCGCATCATCGCGAACTGCCGGGGATCCAGCATGAAAACCAACCCGGTCGCGCTTACCGATGAGGAAGTCGGCCGCATTCTGCGCGCGCGGATCGGCTGATTGTATCGAGGTCACAGGCCTCGCAGAGTCACCGCATCAACAAATGTGCCCGCGGTGCGCCGCGGTTGAATCCCGGTCCGCGCCCGCTTCCCTCGGTTTTGCTTTGTCACTTCACACGTTGCGCCTCAGCACCAGCAGGGTGACGTCGTCCTGCAGGGCGCCCTGGCAATGGTCGCTCACAGCGTAGTTGATACGGTCACAGATCGCTGCAGGGCTTTCTCCCACGGAATGTTTAAGCACCATCTCCAACCGCTTTTCGTCGTAGAAGCGCCCCTCCGCATCGCTGGCGTCGATCACCCCATCGGTGTAGAGAATCAGCGCGTCGCCGGGCTGAAGTTCAGCGCCGCTTTCGCTGATGTCGGCATCGGCGAAGACCGCGAGCAGCCGGCCCGTCGACTTGCCCAACGACTCCACCATGCCGTCTGCACGCACGATGTAAGGTGATGTATGCCCGGCGTTGGCGTAAGTGAGACGCCCGGTCGGAATGTGGTAGTGCGCGTAGAACGCCGTCACGAACATGGTCAGCGGATTGTCCTTGACCAGCGCGCGGTTCAGCGACGTCAAGGTCTCGGCGGGTCCGCGCGCGGCGGCGCTGAGCGTGCGCAGCGAAGTTCGGGCGACCGCCATGAACAGTGCCGCGGGAACCCCTTTGCCCGAGACATCAGCGATCACCAGCCCCACGGTGTCGCTGTCCACTTGAAACCAATCGTAGAAATCGCCGGCCACGTAGCGGGCCGGCATGAAATCCCCCGCGATCTCGATCGCTGGCGTTCCGGAATACGGCGCCGGCAGCATCGTGCGCTGGATCTGCAGCGCGATGGCCAGTTCGCTCTCGACGGCTTGGCGGGCGGCCACCTCGCTCAGGCGGGCGGCGACATTGTCCCTCAAGTCGACCACCATCCGGTTGAAGACTCTCGAAAATTGTCCGATCTCATCCTGGGGCAGCGGCCCTTCGATGCGGACATCGAGCCTCCCTTCCGACACCTGATGCGCGGCTTCAGCGAGTACCTTCAGCGGCCGCGTCATCACGGTGGCCGACCACCAGACCAGCGCCAGAATGCCTACAGTACCGAGCCCGTACAGCAGACTTTGCCGCAGCAGTCGCGCCCGGACCTCCTCCAGCGCCTCGGTCTCGCTGACCTGAGCAAGCAGACTCCAGCCGCTCGTCCGGAGCGGCAGATGCGAGAACATCCGGTCGGATTGCGCCGATCCGCGGCCTGGAATTCGCCCGGCGCCCGCCTTGGCGGCGGCAATGCCGCGGGCGACCTCGAGATAAATCGGCTGCTGTTCACGCTTCGCAAGCTCGGCCAGCGTTGCTGCGGCAACGCTGCCGTTGGCCGTGACCAGGATCGCCCCGGACTGGTCAATCAGCGCCAGAAACGCATTCCCCAAACGACTCCGAGCGAGTTTGGCACCCAGCGTATCCGCGGCCAGGTTGACCGTCACGGTGCCGGCGAATCCTCCGCCCCTGAGGATGGGTGCGACGCAACTGACCACCGTCGCCCCGGTGTGTCGATCCTCATACGGACCGATCCAGAACGGTTCGGTTGCGGCGCGCGCCCGCCGATACCACGGTTGGCGCCGAACGTCGTAGTCCGGGCGATTCAAATCCATGGATTCGATGCGCGCGCGCCCTGCCGATCGATAGACCAACGGCAGTTTTCGGGTAATCCAGGTCTCGAACGCCACGGCCGCGCTGGCGATAGAGGGATGGGTCTCGACATTGCGGCGCAACACGCGATGACGTTGATAATCATCCAACTGCGGATTGTCCGCGAGCAGGCCCGCGATGTTCCTGGCAACTTCAGCGACCAGCACCAATTCGCTGTCGATCTCCGCCGCCGCCAACTGTGTCTGCTGCGCCAGTCGCTGTTCCAACTCACGAAGCTCGTGCGCCCGGCCGAGCGCATAGTCCAGCCCGACCACGGACATCTGCATCAGCAGCAGCGGCAGGCTGATCAGGACGATCAAACGGGTGCGCATGTCACGGAAGGGCAGGAACCCCGACGCGGTCGGTCTGCGGGGGCGGCGGGACGTTTGGAACACGCCGCGAGCGAAATCAACGACGCCTTCCCACCCGCGTTGCACACGCCCAGGTCCGACGCCTCCCTCTTTCGGGTGTACCCGTAAGTTCATGAATCAATTCCCCGGATCCAACAAACAGCGCGGCAGGAGAGCCGAGGACCTTGAGGTATCCTGCCGTGCGGCTCGTCCCCCAGCGAGAGCCTGGACCGTATGTTACTCGCCTCGGCGTGGGTGGGTAAGCCTAAACCATAAGGGGCCGTCCGGCCGGGTGCGGCGCGGTCGATCAGCTGCTCCACATTTTGCAGCGACAGCGTAGCCGGTAAGAGCAAGATCAAGACCGCGAGCGCGCGGTCGATCCAGCCGCCGGGACGGGTCGAATCGGCAATGCTTCTGTGAATTCACTCCGCCGACCGCG
>JALORT010000011.1 GCA_025458755.1 Methylotetracoccus sp. | reverse complement strand
GACGGACACCCAATATGCAATACCGTCGCCGATCAGCAGACCGCCGATAATCGCACCGAGAATGATCGCCGCCACCGTGAGTCCCTCCATCCATGCATTGGCCCACACCAGGCGTTCCGGCGGCAGGCATTCGGTCAGGATGCCGTACTTGGCGGGCGAATACATCGCCGCGCCCAGACCGACGAAGCCATAGGCCAGCAGCGGATGCAACCCGGTCAGCATCCCCAGGCACCCGACCATCTTGACGGTATTGCTGATCAGCATCACTCGCCCTTTGGGCAAAGCGTCGGCGAAAGGACCGACGAACGGCGCGAGCACGATGAACGCCACGACGAATCCCTGTTGCAGTGCCGGCGTTTGCCAGGCCGGCGCTTCCAGCGTTTTCAACAGCGCGATCGCCGCGAACAGCAGCGCGTTGTCAGCCAGCGCGGAAAAAAACTGCGCCGCAAGAATGACGTAGAATCCGCGCTGCAGCCCCGGCGGTGCGCTCATGTCTTCTCGGTCAGCGCATTCAGTACGATCTCCGCCAACTCGCGAAAGGCGCCGTAGCCGCCCGGCCGCTCAAGCACCACATCGGCGACCAGTTTGACCGCCAGTTCGGCATCACGGGGGCAGGCAGTCAAGCCGACCAAGGCGAAGGCCGGCAGGTCATTGACATCGTCGCCGACGTAAGCAACCTGCTCCGCCGACAGTCCCCGCCGCGACAGTATCGAGGCGACGACCGCCGCCTTGTCCTTGGCACCGAGATGACATTCGGTAATGGCGAGTTTCTCCGCCCGCTTTTCCACCGACGCCGACAGTTCCCCGGAGACGATGCCGGTTTCGATCCCGGCCACAACCCGCAGGCGCTCCACGCCCATACCGTCACGAATATTGAAGCGCTTCAGCCGCTCACCCTGCTCCGAATAGTAGACTCCGCCATCGGTCAACACGCCGTCGCAGTCGGTCAGAACAAATTTGATCCGCCGGGCCTTCGCCGCTACCGAGGATCCGATCTCGCGTGTCATCGCTGTGCCGCCGATCGCATCCGCCGAAGTTTCTGACGCGGCGCCAGTTCGCTGTCGTACACACGCTTGACGCCGTCACCCAGCGAGCGCTGGATATCTCTGGCATCCCGCACCAGACGCTCGAAGCCCACCAGTTCCACCGAAGCGGCTTGGTCCGTGCCCCACATGGCGCGGTCCAGCGTCACATGGCGTTCGATGAAGGTGGCTCCCATCGCCACGGCGGCCAGCGAAGGCGCAAGCCCGGTCTCATGACCCGAGTAGCCGATCGGGACTTCCGGGTAGCATTTCTCTAACGTGTGGATCATCCTGAGATTGAGTTCTTCAACCTGACACGGATAGGTCGATGTCGAGTGTGCGATCATCAAATTCGGACAGCCCGAGGCGTCGTGCGTCCCGACCGTATCCACGGCGGCGAAGATTTCTTCCATGGTCGACATCCCGGTCGAGATCATCAACGGCCGCCCCGTCGCGCGAGCTTTGCGCAGCAGCGCATGATCGGTCAGCGAAGCACTGGCCATCTTGTAGAACGGCGGTTCGAACTGCTCGATGAAATCCACCGACGGTTCATCCCAACACGATGCCGTCCATGCGATGTCCAAAGCCCTGCAGTACGCATCGATCTCCGCGTATTGCTCGACACCGAACTCCATGTGGCGCCGATACTCGATGTAGCGAATCCGCCCCCAGGGGGTATCCCGCTCATGATTCCACTGGTCCTTGGGTACGCAGAGCTCCGGGGTGCGTTTCTGGAACTTGACCGCATCGGCACCCGCATCCTTGGCGCCCTTGATTAGCCGCTTCGCGGTCTCGACGGAGCCATTGTGGTTGATACCGACCTCGGCGATAACGTAGACGGGCAGTCCTTCGCCAATTGCCCGATTTCCAATCTGCACTGCTGCACCGGTCATAGGAAGTTTCCTCACTTAGATTGAATCACGCGGAATGCTGGCCGTTACCAAATGGTGAATCCGCCATCGACGACCAAATTCGCGCCGTTGACGTACGAGGAAGCTTCGGACGCAAGAAAGGTCAGTGCCCCCATGAAGTCGTTCGGCGCCGCCATGCGTCCGAGCGGAGTGCGGCGCGCGTATTCGTGAATGAAAAAATCGTCCTGCGCATTCTCGACGCCGCCCGGCGACAGCGCATTGACGCGCACGCCGGAAGGCCCCCAGTACGCTGCCAGAAACCGAGTCAGCGCCAGCACCGCCGCTTTGGTGGTCGGATAGACCGGCGATTTGTAGAACCGCTGCCGTCCTTCGGCGTCCCGGTAAAGCGACTGGTCGGGAGCCACCGAGGCGTAAGTCGATGCCAGGTTAATGATGCTGCCCCGCCCCGCCCGCGCCATTTCCGCGCCGATCGCCTGACAGCAGAGAAACGGGCCGGTCACGTTGACGTTCAGGGAACGCTGCCACAAGTCCAGCGGATAATTCTCGAAGCGCGATGACTCCAACGCGGCGGCGGGGGATTCGAACTTGTCGTTGATCGCCGCGTTGTTGACCAGCACATCGATGCGCCCGCAGCGTTCGAGAACGGCCTCGGTCAAGACGCGCACCGACTCGGGCTCGCTGACGTCCGCCGCGAATGCCATCGACGATCGTCCCGATTCCCGGGCGACAGCCTCGCAGCCGTTTGCATCGACGTCGGTCGCAACCACGGTCGCGCCGGCTTCCGCCAAGGCGAGACAGTGGTAGCGCCCGAGTAGTCCGCCTGCCCCGGTGACGACGGCGACCTTGCCGGCCAACGAAAACCGTTCGCCGAGGTTCATGCGACCGCCCGACGGTTCGCGACGTCCGCGTCCCCTGCAGTGGCGGCTGCGGATCTTGGCTTCACGTGAAAATGGCTGACCTTGCGGAATACCGGCTCCACCGGCTTTCCCGCCAGCCGCTCCGCGATGCACCCGGCAGCCGCCGCCTCCTTCAAGGCGATCAGCGCCTCGCGGTAAGCGCGCAGCGTGTAGTCGACATCCTGTTCCGTATGGCTGTAAGAGAGACTGTGGGTCCCCGACCACAGGATGCCGCGTCGAATCAGCTCCTGCTGGACCATCGTCTTAGCCAGCAGGGGGTCAACCGCTTCCGCCGAGAAATTCAGTATCGTGCGGCAGGGATAACCCGTCACCGACACGTACGGCAGCGCCAGCGCCTCGATCAGCTGCTGTAACCCATCCAGCAGCTGCTGTCCGCGCTCGGCGATGCGATCGGTCACCCGGTGCTCGCGGATGAAGTCGACACACGCGACCGCAGCGGCCAGAGACAGGGCTTCGCCGCCGAAAGTCGTGAAGAAGAAAACGTCCCGGTCCAGCAGGGCCATGACCTCACGGCGACCGGTCAGCGCCGAGAGCGGCATGCCGTTGGCGATGGCCTTGGAAAACACACACAGATCGGCACGAACCCCGAAGAATTCCTGCGCACCGCCCAGCGCGCAGCGAAAGCCGGTCCACATTTCGTCGAAGATCAATAAGGTGCCGAAGCGGTCGCAGACCTCGCGGAGCTCAGCCAGGAAATGGCCGTTTTCCCGCTCGAACACGAACGGTTCGAGAATGACGCACGCCGTCCCGTCGTCAACGGCGTCCAGTACCGTGTCGATGGCGTTGTACTGAAAGCTGTGGGTCAATTCCTGAACCGCGGCCGGAATACCGGCGTTACGCTCGGTCACCGCGATATACCAGTCGTGCCAGCCGTGGTAGCCGCAGCACAACACCCGTTCGCGGCCGGTGTACGCGCGCGCCAGCCGCACCGCCGCAGAGGTGACGTCGCAGCCGGTCTTCGAGAAGCGCACCGCGTCGGTGTTCGGGATGCAGTCCCGCAGCCGCTCGGCCAGTTCCACTTCGAGTGGATGCATCAACGAGAACGTGATGCCATCCTGAAGTTGGCGCCGAATGGCCTCGTCCACGACCGGGTGGCAGTAGCCGAGGATCAACGGACCCACGCCCATTTGGTAGTCGAGGTACTCGTTGCCGTCGACATCCCAGACCCGGGCGCCGGCCCCTCGCTGCAGGTACTTTGGGGCGATGCCGTCGGAAAATTGCGTCGGACCTTTCGCCAGAGTCTGGGTGCCCGCCGGGATTAGCCCGCGGGCTCGTTCCCAAAGGCTGTTCGAGCCGGCGATGTCCGGAAAATCCGGATTGAAGACAATGCTGTTCGTCATGGTGTGTAACCTGTGTCACGCTGGATGAATTCATGGTGGGTTGGCGTCCGAAGCGCCCTAAGGCTGCCAGGCGGCCGCCGCGTTCGGTCAGTTCGGAGGGCCGTGATCACGTCACTTGGAAGCTCACGCGACTCGATCTGAGCGTGTGCTGCGCGCGTCGACCGTTCTCAGTTGATGCAGGTGATGGCGGTACCAGTTGACGCCTCGATGGCAGGCGTTGATTGCGGCGACCTCCGGTTTCCGAGCCAACAACCGCAGAATGTCTTCGACACCGAACAACGGATTTCTTGGATGCAGTGCCTCGAAAATCGCCCGGATCGCCGCGTAATCTTCCTGATAATCGACCGTCCACCGGTGACTCATCGAACAATCCCGGTCGCCGTTCGGGGCTTCACCGCCCCACGCGACGTTCGCCAGGCGAAACCGTTCCGGCCGCTCCCAAATGAACGGTGTGGTATGTTCCCGTTCCATCGGCAACCTTGCTTCGCGCCACGCCGTCTGCAGCGCCGTGACGCGCATCACCTCGACGTCGTTGCCGTCCGGCCAGGACGCAGGGTGCAGGTTGCTGGCGTAATCGCAGTCACCCTGCGCGAAACGGGCCAGCACGTTGTCGACCGCGGCGGGGTCGATCAGCGGACAGTCCGAAGGGATCTTGGCCACAGCTTCGGCGCCAAAGGCAACGGCCGCCTGATAGTGGCGGTCCAGCAGGTCGGTCGGATGGCCGCGAAACACCTCGACTCCCGAGGCGCGGCACAGCGTCTCAATCCGCTCATCCTGCGGATCTGTGGTCGTTGCAACGACCACGGTCGCCGGACTCTTGACTGCATAGAGCCGCTCCAGCATCCGCAGCAGCATCGGTTTGCCGCCAAGGTCGCGCAGTACCTTTCCGGGAAGGCGCGTCGAACCGAGGCGCGCCTGCACGACGATCAGCACCGGAGCCTTCACCGTACCGCCTTGCGTGCCTCAGCGATGCGCGATCGCAAGCGCGTGCCGAACGAGGCGGTCTTCGTTGCCGGGCGCCGCCTTCCCGGGTGGGCGCGCTCGAATAGAGTGAGACATTGCTCGGCGATGCGCGCGGCGGAGGTGCCGCCGTTCTGCCAGGGTAAGAGACGCTGTACTTCCTCGCGGGCGAGATCGCAGTGGATTTCCTTACCCAACGCGGCTGCAACGTAGACGACCGAAGAATAGCGGCTCACCAACACGTCGCAGTTGGCAATCATGTGGTCCGTGTTCGTCTCGGCAAAGTGCATCGCCTCCGGTGCATACCGCTCCACCTCGCGCGCGGCCCGACGCGGATTCTCATTCGGATGAAACTTGAAAATGAGCGGCCGCCCATCGGCAATCCGCCGGGCCTTTTCAATGAATCTGCGGCGGTTCTCGTACTTGAAGGTTTCCCGCATGTCGGAGGTCGCCACCAGAACGAAATTCCGGTGCGGAAAGTCGTTGTGTCGATACGTCTCGCAATGATCGAAGTTGGGAATTCCGGTGACGCGAATCTTTTCCGGCCTGGCGCCCTTACGGACAAACAGCTCGCGGTAGCCCTCGGAAGCGACGCAAAAAAGGTCATACGCGTCGGACAGCCCGGTGGTTGACGTCTGCGCCAGCCAGCGTGGCAGGCGCAGAGTCCTGACCATGTGGAACACGAGATTCTCGGGATCCGTCATGCCTTCCTGCACCAACACCAGCTTCGATCCACGGATCCTTCCGGGAACGATCAGATCGCTGCAGGTCACCACCAGATCGTAGGGACCGTTCAAACCCTCGTAGTCGCAAGCCACTCCTTCGCGGGCCAAGTAATCGACTGTCTGGCGATGGAACCGTCCGCCGAGCACGGTGAAATCGAGAAGTCCGGTTCGCTGGATCATGCGCCCCGGACCGTCGCAGAAGTAGGGGGTAAAGTACACGTCGAACTGCGGAAGGTGGCGCGAGATTTGAACCATCATCTTGGTCTGGTTCAAGGAACCGCAGATCAACAACGCTTTCATAAAACCTCGATTCAAAATTGCCGCTGAACCATGGAAGCAAGCCCAGTGCCCTGAGGCGCTCCGCCCGTCGCGCTGCCTGGACGTCGGCCGTGCCTGCGAGGATGATTCCGTCTCATTCCTCACCGGTCCGGCGGTCACTGACAGAGCCTGCAAATCCCTCCCTTCAGTGGCTTAATGTGCCCGCGCGATGCGTCAGGGGTGTGACCGGATGTTTTCAGTTCGATGGCAATCGACGTCTCTCCGATCGCGTGCTCCAGAGCCCGGATGCATCCCCGCTTCCCGCGGGGATCATGCCGCACCACCACGCTGCCTTTCTTGTTGCTTTGGAAACAGTCCCGTTGTGCTTCGCCGGACTGTTTCTTTGTGACGAACGGGTGACCGAAAAGTAACCATCGAAAGGAGAATGCTGTGAATTCGCCGGCTGAGCGATTTCTCCACCCCGTTTTCCACTGTTTTATCCACAGGTTCTGTGGAAAAACGGGAAGGCCTGAACGTCAGCAAGATCAAGAGGAAACACCCGTCACGACGCGGCAGCATTCCCATAAGTCACTATCATTCAACGCCTTACCAATGTTTGTCCAAGCCGCCGAAGGCTATCTCGAGGCGCAAAGCGATCCGCACCCGCCAGACTTCGATCCCTATATTCCGGACAATCAAAGACTTATCCACACGACTTCGAGTTGCGTTCGGCACCGGCACGACCACGGGGCGGGTGGTGCTCCGCGGCGGGCGAAACCAGCTTCCGACGGTCGTGGGCGGCATGCCGACAGCGAAGTTTGTACGCCGATCAGCCGATGGCCTAGAATTCCGGGCTGATACCGCAACCGTCAGCTGCGCAGCGTGTTGTGTTGATGGCGCGGCCCTCACTCTCACGAAGACGCTTCAAGACTTACCGTGCACTCGCGTAGCGACCGCTGGAACGAAATCAGGGATGGGATCGGCCTCGGCGCCCTCCTGGTCTTCGCTTTCTTCGCCTGGCTTGGAACCGGGGTCGCGCACGCCGCGCTGCTGCTGATGATCGTGCTGATAGTCACCGATTACCGCGCTGCATGGCCATTGGTGTGCCGTGATCCGGTGACCCGGACTTTCCTGCTCTTTCTCGGTTATTTGTTGATCTGCGCTTCGCGGGCGGCGCAACAGTGGCCCGAAACGGCGCACGCCCAGTGGGCTGCGGTGTGGCCGTGGATTAGTCTTTGGCTGTTCATTCCTCTCGCCTGGTGGCTCAAGGGGCGTTGGAACCGGATCGGCGCCATCATGGTTCTCGCGCCGCTCGGTTTAATGGGTGGTATTTTCCGCCGAAGCGACTGGTCCGGCTTGCCGCAGTGGCTCGCCGGCGAACGCTACGAATTCGGGTACACGGCGCTCGGTATCTCCCTGCTTTCGCTCGTCATTGTCATCGGGTTGCTCGCGTTCCTGCCCCGGCTCGTCTCGCTCGCCCAAGGCCTGTCCGCCCGCCTGAGCATCGCACTGACCTTTTTGGTTGTGCTTTCGTTCTTTCTCTTCATCCTGATGGTGGCCCAATCGCGTGGCGCATGGTTCAGCCTGATTGTCGCTCTGTTGCTTCTGGCCGGTTTCGCCGGGCTTCAGCGGCGCGGGACGATCTCCCGGCGCGCGCTTCCCGCCGTCGTGCTCGTGCCGACCCTGACGGCCGCGGCGATCGTCGTGATCGCCGCAGCGACTCGGTTCGGCGGCCCGATCATGGAGCGGGTCCGCAGCGAGGAGGAGGTGATTCCGGACGTTCTGACACTGGATGAAGCGCAAGTGCCGTACTCCCCATGGGGAGCGAGAATTCACTTGGCCCTGTGGGGCCTCCGCCTGTTCGCGCGCCACCCGTGGTTGGGTTTCGGCCCCGGCGCCGATGCCCCCGGCCACCTGCTGAAACTCGAGTTTGGCCCGCAGCAAAGTGGCTTCCTCACCGTCATCGAGCATTTCTCACACTTGCATAACGCCTACCTGGAGATTCTGGTGCGCTTCGGCCTGCTGGGCAGCATGCTGTTCGCCGCCGGCTTTTTCTTCGTCGTACGCGGAATCATCGCCAACCGAAGGTGCGGCATGCTACCGGCCGACTTTTGCACCTTTGGATGGGTGGTGCTGCTGACGATCCTGGTTTTCGGCTGCTACGAGTTTCGTCTGCTGCATACCGACTTCCGCTTCCTGACCATGCTGCTCGGTGGGATCTTCTACACGCACACTCTGCATCGCCGCCCCGATGAAAATTAGCTTTGTCGGCCATTCCCATCATCGGGTCACCCAGTCCTCCCGGTTTTTCGTCGACCTATTGCATGACATCGGGGATGTCGAGTTTTATTGGGACGACACCTGGCGCGGCTCCCCGCCGATCGATGCCCGGCGCGTTGCCGACGCGGCTGAACTGGTCGTCGTCTGGCAGTCTGTGGCGTACATCAAGCGCCTCTCCAGACTCGATCACCCCAACATCGTGTACGTCCCGATGTATGACGCCGCCAAAGGTCTCCGGCGGAGTTTCTGGGAACCGCTGAGCGGCCTGAAGATCCTCAACTTCTCGAGTGCGCTGCATCAGCGCGTGCAGCAGTGCGGCTGCCGGTTCTCCGCCTACTTCCAAAATTTCCCGAATCCCGAGGAACATTCACCCACCACCGATTTCACGTCGCTGCGCGGTTTTTTCTGGCAACGCCAGCCTCGACCCGGATGGGAACAGGTTCGCCCACTGCTGGATCAGCAGTTCGCATCGTTCCATTTGCACCTGGCCGCGGATCCCAATGCTCCAGAGCTGCCGGTACCTGCCGAATCGGAGCAGCGGGAATGGGGTATCACCGTGACCCGCTGGTTCCCCGAGAAGGCCGCCATGCTGGAACGGCTCAGCGCATCCAACGTTTACTTCGCGCCGCGGATCGACGAGGGCATCGGCTTATCGTTTCTGGAGGCGATGGCGATGGGCATGGCGGTCTGCGCTCATGATGCCCCGACACATAATGAATACATCGTCGACAATGTGAACGGTTTCCTTTACCCGCTGAACCAGCCGACAGCACCCGACTGGTCGCGTGCCGAAGCGATGGGTTCGCGCGCCCGCGGCTCCATCGAGAAAGGCTATCGGCGCTGGATGGCCGACCGGGACCGGCTGCTCGAGTTTCTGACGCGGCCCACCTCCGGACCGGTTTCTTGGCGTTACGCCCGTTCGGTCCATCCCGGCATCAGTTGCTCCACCGAGCGTCCCGGATCCAACGCCCCGCCGGTTGGCGCAACCCGACGTCGGGAAGGCGGCCGACGCGTGAGCGAACCGGACCGCGCCGTGGGATGTCCGAAGGTGACGGTCGCCACGGTCGTCCGCAATGCACCGTTGGACCTCGCGGCGACCCTGGCCAGTGTCGTGAGCCAAACCTATCGTTACAAAGAGATCCTGGTGATCGACGGAGGCTCCGATGCCGATACCTTGGATCTGCTGAACTGTTACGGCGACGACATCGACTTCTTGCGCTCGGAGCCTGACGATGGCCCCTACGATGCGATGAACAAGGCGGCCGATTTGGCCCGGGGTCACTGGATTCTCTTTATCAACGCAGGGGATGCATTGGTGGACGAGGAGGCCCTCGACCGCTTCGTTGCCGGCGTGCCGGATGATGCCGACTTCGTCGCCGGTCATCACGTGTATTGGTCGCCGCAAGGAACGGAGGATATTCATCGCTGCGTAGATTTCGAACGCACCTACCGGCAACTGCTCGCAGGCAAGACCGACGGGGCGTGGTTGAGCGGCATTCCCGGGCATCAGGCGGTTTTGACACGCGCCGATTTGATTCGCCAACATCGCTACGATACGGCCTATCGTCTGGCTGCCGATCACGAATTCATGTACCGGATGCGCCGCCTCGGCGCGCGGTTCCGTATCGAACCCGTGATTGTCTCGCAATACGTCAGCGGCGGCCTGTCCTCGCAGAACTTGTTCGCCTGCCTGGACGAGTGGCGCGCCATAGCGCTGCGCTACACCGAATCTCCTGAACAGGTGGAACGGCATTTTCGACGGCTGTTCTTCGACACCCTGCGGTTTTCCCGCCGCATCGGGACGTTCTCCTGGCGGAGCGAACCCGCGCGCCGCCACCCCGCTGCGGCGGCTCTGGTGGAGTTGGAATTCTGGCTCCGGCGTCTGCTGGAGGGGGCCGACGGCTGGTACGCGCGCCTCCGAGCGCTCGGCGACTGAATCCACCGGAGGGCAGCCCGCCATGAAAATCTCTCTGGTCACCGCGGTGCGGAACGCCATGCCCTGGGTCACTGAAACGGTACGGTCCGTCGTGGCGCAGGACTATCCCGACCTCGACTACATCGTCATCGACGGGGCTTCATCCGACGGAACCCGCGAGTTTCTTGATAGCCGAAGCGAAGCCTTCACGCATTTCGTCAGCGAACCCGACCAAGGTCAATACCATGCCATCGCCAAAGGCATGCAGCAGGCCAGCGGCGATATCATGGGCTGGATCAACGGCGACGATGTGTTGATGCCGTGGACACTGCAAGTCGTCGGCCGCATCTTCCGCGAGTTTCCGGCCGTCGACTGGATCACCGGCATCCCGGCCTATCTGAACGCCGCCTCGGAATGTTTCCTGATTGCCCCCATCGCGGCTTCCTATCCCAGAAACTACCTCGCCAGCGGCTGGTTCCGCGAGGGGCTGCTCGGCTACCTGATGCAGGAGAACACCTTCTGGCGGCGAAGTCTGTGGGAGAAGGTCGGCGGACTGGATCTGCAGTGGCAGTGGGCGGGAGACTTCGATCTTTGGGTGCGCTTTGCCGGACACGCCGAACTCACGGCCGTCGCGACGCCGCTGGCTGCGTTCCGCGTGCGCGGACAGGACAACCGCTCGCGGCAGGGCACCGCCTACGCCGATGAAATTCGTCGCCGCTGCACCAGCCTTCCCAACCCGCCGGTGTGGTGGCCATTCCTGACGCGCCTCGGCAAACCCGGGGAAGCACTGCTCCGGATGCTGCTGTGGTCCCGTACGCCGGTGATCGCACACGCACTGACCGGGAACCGCTGGCAACTGATCCGAAGCCGACGCCCTGTCTCCCGCAACGACCTTCCGCGTCTGCTGCTCGAGCATCGTTTGCGGAGGACCCATGACTGAGCCTGCAATGGCGCCGGATAGGCTGCCGGACACCGAGAACGTCACCGGCTACCCCTTCTCGACGGCGACCTTCGCCGAGACCATCACGATGTTTGCGCGATGGTCCACCCGTCCGGTGGATCAGCGGATGCCGCGTTATTTCGTCTGCGCCAATCCGCATTCACTGGAAGTGGCGCGCAAGGACCCGGAATTCCATGACGCGGTTATGAATGCCGACTGGATCACTCCGGACGGTGCCGGCATCGTGCTGGCCTCACGCCTGCTCGGCGGCCGAATTCCGGAGAGGGTCTGCGGGCCGGACATCCTGCCGGCACTGTGTACGTATCTGAACCGCTACCATCCCGGAACGCGCATGTTCTTTCTGGGCTCCAGTCCCGAAAACCTGGCTGAACTTCGAACGCGTATAGTGGCTGACTACCCGAACCTGGTCATTGCCGGCACGCTGTCCCCGCCCTACCGCAGCGAGTTCACCGAGAAGGACCTCGCTGCGATGATCGCCGCCGTCAACCAAGCGGACACCGACCTGTTGTGGCTGGGCCTCGGGGCCCCGAAACAGGAGAAATGGGCTTACCGCCATCGTCAGCGGCTCCAGGTCAAACTGATCGGGCCGATTGGCGGCGCGTTCGACTGGTATACCGGCCGGATCAAGCTGCCGCCGCTCTGGATGCAGCGCGCCGGTCTGCAATGGCTGCATCGGCTGGTGCAGGAGCCGCGCCGTCTGTGGCGGCGGAACCTCGACTCGCCCATTTTTCTGCTCAGGGTGCTGCGCCAAAAATGGGCCCGACGCCGTCTGCTGCGGCGTGACGCTTGAAGTACGCCGGTCGTCCCGTGCCAGCGCGCAGCGCGCACACTCACCCGAACGCGAACCCTATGCTCTCCACAACAACGAGATTCCTGATCGTCACACCCAGTTTCAATGCACCCGAGTTTCTGGACGAAACGGTCGCCAGTATCGTCGGGCAGAACGGGGACTTCGACATTCACTACCACATCCAGGACGGCGGTTCGGACGAGCCGACCTTACAGCGACTCAACGACTGGGAACAGCGGCTGCGGCCGAGCGGACCTTTCGGCGCCACATCCCACCGCGTAAATTTTTCCTGGACCGCCGAGCCGGACCGCTCCATGTACGACGCGATCCAGAAGGGCTTTGATTCTCTGCTGGAGAGGATTCCGCGCCAGGCAGGCGACCGAGTCGTCATGACCTGGCTGAACACCGACGATCTTTTCACGCCCAATGCGTTCCTGACGGTCGCGCAGTTTCTGGCCGATCACCCGGACGAATGCTGGGTCACCGGTCTCCCCTGTTTGATGCGGGAAGACGGGTGCATCGCCGATCTTCGGCTCGAAGATTGCGGCTATGCACGCGCACGGCTGGCGAAAGGCGAGTATGACGGCCGGCGTCTGCCGCCGGTCATGCAAGAAGGCACGTTCTGGACACTGGGCCTTTGGCGGCAGGTGGGCGGCCTGAACATCGACCTACGCCTCGCGGGCGATTGGGATCTGTGGCGGCGCATGGCCCGTCACGCCCGCTTGATCAATCTCCGAGCGGTGTTGGCCTATCACCGCCGGCGCAGCGGCCAGTTGTCTGCTGATATGACGAAGTATTGGGCCGAACTCGACGCCTTGCAGCAGCGGAATGCGGCTGAGCCGCCGGCACTGAGCGGCGACCGCATCGCGTTGGAGGGCGCCTGGATGGCGGCCTGGCGCACCAATCTCGGGCAATGGGTGCTGTCTCCGATGCGCTATCGGCGCGACGGCTTTCTGCACTGTCTCAGCGACTGCGTGGTGGAATCCTGGTCCCGGCATGCTTGGGGACGCGCGATCATCAAAGCGTATCGACGGCTCCGTGGCGTCGCGGTCGATTGACCCGGCGACCGACGAGCCAAGGACTCGCCGCTTACCGTCCGAGCAGCCGCTTGACCCGCGCCCGCAAGGTGCGCGCCTTTTCCGCCTCGACCCGGGCCAGATAATTGCGCAGGTCCGTATGGTCTCGCACCAGGTCCGCCTGGCTGGCAAGCCAGTCCCACAACGCGGTCTGATGCGCCGTCAAGGCGTTGAGCCAGCCGAGCGCGAAATGGTGTTCGGGTTCGCCCCGGGACGATTCCAACGCCCGCCGGGCTTCGTCCATCAGTCTCAGATAAAGCTCACGCTGTACGCGCGGGTCGAAGTCTTTGAATTGCCAGCCGAGACAGAAATCGGACACAGCGCGCGGCAGTATGGCCACCCGCAGCGAAGCGCAATTCTGCAGCGCCCAGGCGGTATCGCCGGCATGCCCGAACTCGACCGGAAACGGACGCTGCTGCAGCAAGGCTGAGCGATAGAGATTCGCCGCACTGCTGCCCAGCATCGACGCGGAGCCGAAGCTGCAGAGCCCCGTCACCGTCTCCAGCCTCGACAACAGACGCGGCAACGCCTCCGCACCCATGGCTTCGCAGAAATGGTGGATCGGCCACCGCGTGTCGGCGGGCGTCAGCCCATCCTGCTGCAGCATTCGCGGCGGCGAGATCACCACATCAGCGCCCAACTGTTCCGCGACCGACCAGAGCTCGTTCAGTCCCTCCGGTGCGATCGTGTCGCCGATGGTCGAAAAGTAAGTCCACGGCGCGGTGGCCAGCGCGCAGGC
>JALORT010000233.1 GCA_025458755.1 Methylotetracoccus sp. | reverse complement strand
CAGCTTGGCAAACGTTATACCCAGGACGAAGCGTTGAGTTGGGGTTGCGCGGTCGACCCGGAACCGGGGAGCATAGATATGCATGCTTACCAACCGGCCGGTGTCACGCTGCAGCGAAACAGACAGGATGCGAAATGATCCTCGAGACGATCGTCACCACAAGCTCCCCCGACGGGAACCATCACATCGCCCCGATGGGGGTGCACGTCATTGACGAGGGTTACCTGATCATGCCGTTCCGTCCTTCTACCACGCTGGACAACTTGGTCGCGACGCGCTGCGCGGTCATCAATGCCACCGATGACGTTCGGATTTTCGCGGGCTGCTTGACCCGCCGCCGGGAGTGGCCGCTTGCAAAAAGCGAGCGCGTCACCTGTGCGCGCCTGAGCGAGGCGCTCAGCCACACCGAAGTGGAATTGATAAGGATCGAAGAGGATCCACTGCGGCCAAAAGCGTTCTGCCGAGTGATCGAAATCGTCAATCACCGGTCTTTCCGGGGCTTTAACCGCGCCCAGTTTTCTGTGATCGAGGCGGCGATCCTGGTCAGCCGGCTGCACCTGTTGCCCGAGGACAAGATTGAGCGAGAGCTTGCTTATCTGAGCCAGGGACTCGAAAGAACGGCGGGACCGCGGGAACGGGAAGCCTGGGAGTGGTTGATGGCGGCATTTGCGGACTATCAACAACATCGTGGCGGAAAGGCGGCAACCGCATGACGCAGTTCCTCGCCAGTGTCCGAGATCTCGGCGAAGCTCAGGTCGCGGTGGCCTGCGGTGCGGATATTATTGACCTCAAGGCACCGGATCGCGGCAGCCTCGGTGCCCTGCCAACCGAACAAATCAAGCAGATCGTCACCGCGCTGCGCGGGGCGAAGCCGATCAGCGCGACCGTGGGTGACCTGCCGATGGAACCTGCACCGGTCAGAGCCGCCGTTGCCGCAGCCGTCGCGGCCGGCGTCGATTTTGTCAAAGTGGGTCTGTTTCCCGGCGGCAACGGACCGCAGACCGTCCGCGAGCTTCAACACCTCACTCGACGCGGAGTTCGCCTGATCGCGGTTCTTTTTGCGGATCAAGACCCGTCGATCATAGCGCCCGCCGACTTGTGGCGTGCCGGATTTGTCGGCTGCATGCTGGACACCCTCGACAAGAAGAGGGGCTCTCTGACGGCAGTCAGCCCACCGTCCTTCCTTCAGAACTTTGTCGGCTCGGTGCGCGATACCGGTATGCTTTGTGGTCTCGCCGGGTCGCTCGCGTTGGACGACATTCCCGTGCTGAGCCCCTTGGAACCCGACTACCTCGGTTTTCGCGGGGCGTTGTGCCGCAGGCACTGCCGCACTGATCAGCTCGACGGGGAACGCGTCCAACGAATTGCCGCGGCTTTGCGGACGGCCGCCTCCTGCCCGTCATCGGCGCCAACCGGCGAGCCGGCGACTCCCGGACGCGAACTTTCCTCCCGCAAACTGTGGGGTATCGGCTGAATGTACCGACTTCGCGAGAGTGCCATCGATGTGCTTTACCGCATTCTGCGTCCAGTGCTGTTTCGGCTTGACCCGGAAGCGGCGCATCACCTTGGCCTGGTAGCTCTCCGCATGGCAAGCCGGCTGGGGCGCCTGAATCCCCTCCGCATGCCGGCGTTGGAAAATCCGCGCGAGGTGATGGGCATCCTCTTCCCCAACCCGGTGGGACTGGCCGCAGGCATGGACAAAAACGGTGATTACGTGGACGCCTTAGCCGCTCTCGGCTTCGGGTTTATCGAGCTGGGTACAGTCACGCCGCGACCTCAACCCGGCAATCCGCGGCCACGCCTGTTCCGGCTGCCCCAAGCCGGCGCTCTGATCAACCGCATGGGGTTCAACAACAATGGCGTCGACTATCTGGTCGAGCGCGCGCGTCGGGCTCATTTCAGAGGCGTTTTGGGCATCAATATCGGCAAGAACCGTCTCACTCCGGTCGAAAATGCGCTCGATGACTATCTCGAGTGCCTCCGCAAAATCTACCCGTATGCCGGTTATGCCGCCGTGAACATCTCATCACCCAACACGCCCGGCCTGAGGGATCTCCAACACGGCGAGAACCTCGACCGGCTGCTCGCGGGCTTGAAGAGCGAACAGCGGCAGCTGGAACGCAGGCACGGCAAATATGTGCCGCTCGCGGTCAAGATCGCGCCTGATCTGGAACCCGACAACCTCGAGGCGCTCGCGAGATCGCTCCGCAACCATGGCATGGACGCGGTGATTGCGACGAACACGACCTCCGCGCGACCCGATGATGTCCAGGGGCTTCCCTACGCGGCAGAAACCGGTGGACTTAGCGGGCGGCCGCTGGCCGGCCCGTCGACGCGTGTCGTCGCCGAGCTCACTCGCATGACTGGCGGCGCGTTGCCCATCATCGGCTGCGGCGGAATCTTTTCCGGCGAGGATGCTGCGGACAAAATGCAGGCCGGTGCGGCGCTGATCCAGGTCTACACCGGGTTCATCTATCGGGGTCCGGCCTTGATTCCGGAACTTGCTGCATTCCAGCATCCCACTTCATCCGTGAGTGCTCCTTCATCGAAGTCATTCCGTTGAACCGAAGGCGGGTCGCTGCTGTCCATCGGAAGGCCTGGAAGAGTCGGCGACCGAATGGATCGAGACTCCAGCGGCGGCACAAACACCCACTACTAACCCCGGAGTTCGTCATGAAATTTGGACCCTTCGTTCTGGCTTCCTGCTTGACCCTGTTCACCGCCTCGTGCTGGTCCTATGGTGGAGGCGGCAGCAGCTCCAGCTGCGAAGAGCCAAAATTCTTCACCGAATCCCCGGCAAACAACTCCGCAGTCGACGCGCTCGAGAGCTTTTCGTTCGTTGCCTCCGACGCGGAACCCCAAAGTCTTACGGTGAAAATCAACGGCAGCCGGGTGCCGGCTGCCATCACACCGATGGCCAACGGTGATCTCAAGGTGGCGGTGCATCTCGCGGATCCCGTTAAGACTCCAGGTAAAGTGCAAATTGCCGTGGACGCCAAAAGCAAGGATGGATGCTTCGGCTTCAAGGCCTACTACGTCGAGGTGAAGTAGACACAGGCACTACGATGGCAGCCGGGATCAAACTTATGTGAATTCCAGCCTGGTCCTTACTCTCCCCGGCGTCACACGCCCGCACTCAGCGGTACTATTTGCACCGGCTCCGACGAAACTGATACCTCTGCGATCGGAGCACGTCCCCATGCGGAGCGGAATGGAGTATGATGCCGGCGTCGGCAAAGGACTGAACGTCGATCTGCGGTCGGGAAACCAGGTCGCCCCCGGCGAGACGGTCGCACGGATGGTAAGAACTAACCGGGAAGGGTCGTGCCGTTCAGCCGGGGTGCTGTCTGCCGGCATCGACTCAAGAAAGTGTCAATTCATGGCATTCAACACGGACGCGTACCGCACGGTCCCAGTCATGGCGCCCTGACTTCTTTGGCGTCGATAAGGAATGGCGAGCGCAATCCCAGAGAGGCGTATGATGCAAAAATTTTTGATAGGAGCACTGCTCTTACTTGGAAGCTGGACACAGGCCGTTCGTGCCGAAGTCGCGCTGTCTGATGGCAGTGAGCTGCTCGGAAAGTGGAAACTCGAGTCGGTCGCTCCAGGGATCAACAAACCCAAGATTGCCGAAGACCGAACCTGGGAATTCCGCCCGGACGGCGTGATCGTCACATCTGGCTACAATCGGATACTTAAAAATAACGATCGATATGAGTGGAAATATCAACTGACGGATGGCAAGATCGTGGCCGAAGATCCAGGCCGGCCCGGAAAGCCGATCGATTATGTGATCTACGAGAAATCAGGCAATTCGATGATTCTCAAAGGCGGCATTGAAGGCTTCTATTTTTTCACCAAACAATAAACAATGATTACCATCGACTGAAGGAAGAATATGAACAAGCTACTTCAATTCGACGACGATGACCGTAAGCTTTGGATTGGCATCCTGGGCATCAGCGCCATCGGCATCATCATACTTTCGGTTTTTTCCGGCGCATCGTTCTTCGAGTTTTTGGCTCGGTTCGCGATAACCATCTTTATCATGTTCCTGCCGGGTTATGCGATTTATAAGCTCTTCTTCAATAATCTCAAACTTTCTGATTATCCAATCATCGACCGGTTTTTGGCGTCATTGTTTTTTTCGATCGCATCCGTTCAAACGCTCTACTTTTTGACGACCTACCTCCGAACCTATGGGTTCAATGTCGATGAAGACGTAATCAGCAGCGACAAGATCGCGGTGACCCTCGCCATCTTGGTGACCGCAGCCGCGTTCGGGATCAAGTATTACCTGAACAAAAAGAACGAAGCCAAGGGTCCGTAGTGTGTAGCCCACAGAATTCTGAACGTCGATGAGTCAATGCACGCCCTCCGGGAATGGATCCGAGAAACCGACGCTGCGGCAACTGATCGGCAGCGCGTTGGCGGCTGCCTTCGGCGTTCAGAGCGAGACGAATCGCCTCCGAGATTTCAAAGCCGGGTCGCCGAAGGCATTCATCATTGCCGGGCTGACCGCAACGGTCCTGTTCATCCTGACGGTTTACATCATCGTTCAACTCGTTCTTGCCTTTGCCGGTCGCTAGCGGGATGGGGCCG
>JALORT010000010.1 GCA_025458755.1 Methylotetracoccus sp. | reverse complement strand
GACTTTCGACCATCTTCGCCACCGTTTCGTCGGATGCCTGGATCAGGTGCAGGAACACGTCTTCCGTCCGCGGCGTGCCGGGCTGCACCTCGACCCGCCAGCGGCCCATGTTCTCCGCCACGTCCGAGGCATCCTTGATGCCGAGTTCCCGGAAATAGGGTGAGTGGTCCGGGATCGGCCAGTTGCGTCCGTCGGCCCAGAACTCCTTCCCCGGCCCACCGATCTTTTCCAGCACGTGGTAGTAGTCTTTCGGTTCAGGTTGGTCGCCACCGTCCAACGAAAGCCCCACCTCCCCCAGAAATGAGCGGAGATCGGCCAGTTTTTCCGCATTCGGGCCCTCGTGAATCCGCAGCAGGTGAGGCACCTTGGCGCGGACCAGAAATCGGGCTGCGCACTGATTGGCCAAAATCATACATTCCTCGATCAGACGGTGCGCATCGTTTCGCTCCGACGGCACGATCTGTTCGATCTTTTTCCCTTCCCCGAAAATGATGCGTGACTCGCGTGTCTCGAAATCGATCGCTCCCCGCTCTTCCCGAGCCCAGCGCAGACGCTTGTAAAGCGCGAAGAGTTCTTCGAGATGCGGCACGAGACCACGGTGGGTCCGGCGCAGGCTCTTATCATTGTGGACCAGCATGTTGGCCACCTGGGTGTAGGTCAAGCGCGCCCGTGATCGCATCACCCCTTGAAAAAAGCGGGAACGCAACACCGAGCCGTCCGTGTTCACGCCGATTTCACAGACCATGCAAAAGCGATCCTCCTCTGGGTTCAACGAGCACAACCCATTCGAGAGAACTTCGGGAAGCATCGGCACGACCCGCTGCGGGAAGTAGACCGAGTTGCCCCGCTGTCGGGCTTCCGCATCGAGCGCCGTTCCCGGACGCACATAGTGCGAGACATCAGCGATGGCGACATACAGCTTCCAGCCTTTCGGTGTCCGTTCGCAATACACCGCATCGTCAAAATCCCTGGCATCTTCACCGTCGATCGTCACCAGCGGCAGGTCACGCAGATCGACGCGGCTTCCCAGTTCTTCGACAAGCACCGAGGTCGGCAATTGCTCCGTTTCCGCCAGTACCGCCTCGGGCCACTCGTAGGGGATACCGTAGGCACGGATGGCGACTTCGATTTCCATTCCCGGGGCCATATGTTCACCCAGGATCTCGACCACCGTCCCGATCGGTTCCCGGCGCAGGCTCGGCTGCTCGATGATCTCGGCGACCACAATCTGGCCGGCTTGGGCGTCGCCGATCCCCGATTCCGGAATCAGGATGTCGTGCGTGATGTTCTTTTGTTCCGGCACCACGAACGCGATACCGCGCTCGATGTACAGCCGACCGACGACGCGCGCCGTATTCCGCTCCAGAACCTCGACGACGGCACCTTCACGTCGCCCGCGCCGATCGATTCCAGTCACACTGACCACGACGCGGTCGTTCGGCATCAGCGCACGCATTTCCCGGGGCGACAGAAAAAGGTCATCACCTCCGCCATCGGGCCGCAGAAACCCGAAACCGTCAGCATGACCCAACACACGCCCCGTGGTGAGATCCTTCCGGTTGACGATGCAATAACGCTCGCGACGATTGCGCAGCAATTGCCCGTCACGTTCCATCGCATGCAGCCGCCGCCGGAGCGACTCGATATCCTGGTCCTCGGCGACCCCGAGCAGTTGGGCGATTTCGTCCAATTTCAAAGGGCGGCCTTGCTCCTTCATCACCTCCAGAATCAGCTCGCGACTAGGAATCGGCCGTTCATACTTCTCCGCTTCGCGTTCTGCGAACGGGTCTTTCACCAGGAATTTCCTGCCTTTCGAGGGCGCAGCATTATTCATTAGACTTGAATGAAACGAAAATTTGAGGGAACAGCTTCCGGAGCTTAACGCTTCGCCGAAAGATCGAACCGGAGACCGCCGTTCCGGCGGAGATAAGGAAAACCCGCGCAAGGCACTTCGCCTGCAGGTCTTACGGTTTTTTCGCCGGCTCGGTAATTGACATTTACCTAGCGACTCCTTAAAGTACGCGGCTTCTCGGGCGCACTCCAGCAGCCGGGACGCCGAGGTGGCGAAATTGGTAGACGCGCATGATTCAGGTTCATGTGGGGAGACCCATGGAGGTTCAAGTCCTCTCCTCGGCACCACCCTTTCCTATCAAGCCGCAAACGGATTGCGCAGAGTGATCGTTTCTTGACGGTCCGGACCAGTGGACAAAATGTCCAAGGTGACACCCACTAACTGTTCGAGTCGCTCGATGTAGCGTCTGGCATTAGTTGGCAGCGCATCCATACTCCTGAGACCCGCCGTCGATTCGGTCCAGCCGGGCAACATCTCGATCACGGGTTCGCAACGCGCATAGCTGTCAGCCTCAGGTGGGATCGTGTCGATGTGCTGTCCGTCGTATCGGTAGGCGACGCACAAGCCGATTTCCCGCAGTCCATCCAACACGTCCAGCTTCGTCAAGCAAAGACCGGATACGCTGTTGAGGCGCGCCGATTTCCGCATCAATACGGCGTCGAACCAACCGCAACGCCGGCGCCGACCCGTCGTTGCCCCGAACTCAGCGCCGCGCGAAGACAGATGCTCGCCGGCCTCGTCGAAAAGCTCAGTCGGGAAAGGACCATTGCCCACGCGGGTCGAATACGCCTTGGTGATCCCCAGTACATAATCGAAGTCCAGCAGGCCGACGCCGGTACCGCACACGGCGCCCCCCGCAGTGGTGTTGGACGACGTCACGAAAGGGTAAGTCCCGTGGTCGATGTCCAGCATCGCTCCCTGTGCCCCTTCGAACAGAACATGCTGACCCCCGTCCCGCAGCCGATATAACCGGTCGGCGACGTCCCCGAGCATCGGTCGCAGCCGTTCGCCCCAAGCCAGAAGGTTATCGAGCATTGCCGCGTAGTCGATACCCGCCTGCCCGTAATAATGTGTGAGTACGAAATTGTGAAAATCCCACAACTCCCGCAGGCGCTCCGCAAACAGCGCCGGATTCAGAAAGTCCCCTGCCCGCAAGCCGCGACGAGCCACTTTGTCCTCGTACGCCGGGCCGATACCGCGCCCCGTGGTGCCGATCGCTCTTTCCCCGCGAGCCGATTCCCGTGCTGCATCGAGAGCAACATGCAGCGGCAGCACCAGGGCGCAGGAATGGCTGATCAGCAACCTCTCGCGCACCGCAACCCCTGCCTGTTCGAGCACGTCGATCTCACGCAGCAACGCATCAGGCGCGATCACGACTCCGTTGCCAATTAGGCATTGGACGCCGCCATGCAATATGCCGGAGGGAATCAAATGCAGCACGGTCTTCCGGCCATCGATCACCAGCGTATGTCCAGCGTTGTGCCCACCCTGAAAACGCACCACGGCGTCCGCATACTCGGTCAGCAGGTCAACCAGCTTTCCCTTGCCTTCGTCCCCCCATTGCGTGCCGATTACAACGACATTCTTTCCCATCCCGGACTCTCGCTTGCCTACTGATTAATCCATCGCAGCCGATCAGGCCGACACCGTGGTCACTTGCCACGCCCCTTGTACTCTCTCCAGTTGTCGCGGGCAACCCATGTCCGCCGCCGCGGCGGTTTGACCCGGCAACTCTTGAATGACAACCCATCCGGCCGCCCGGAGATCCCGGATCTTATCATTGAGATCCGGGTCGTCGTTCGCCGGCGCAAAGATCGGGCCGTGCGGCGCTGAACTCTCGTACTCCAGTGAACTGAGTCGCAGCAGCACGCGCAAGTCTGCACTAAAGCCGGTGGCGGGCCGCGCACGGCCGAAAATGCGTCCGATTTCATCGTAGCGGCCGCCGCGAGCGATTTCACGCCCGTACCCGGGAACGAACGCGGCGAACACGATACCGGTCTGGTAATGGTAGCCTCTGAGCTCCGCCAAATCGAAGTGAATCGGCAGACCGGGAAATTTCGCTGTCAGCGCCGCGGCCACCGTTTCCAGTTCGCCGAGGGCCTCTAACACGGCCGGCCGCGCGCCCATCAGCCGACGTCGCCCTTCGGTCAAGATATCCAAACCGCCGTTCAAGTCCATCAAGGCTGCAAGCCGATTCGCCGCCGCCCGCTCGGTCGCCATCGTCGCGAGAAGCTCGTTCCACTCGGGCTTCGCCTTACACTGCAGGATCTCGAACAGCTCGCGCTCCGCTCGCGGATCGAGTCCGGCGTCCTCCGCCAATGCGCGATAAATACCCACGTGACCAAGATCCAAATGCACTCCCTGCACGCCGGCCACGGCCAACATCTCCAGCGCCAGGCGAATGATCTCGAGATCGCTGGCCGCGCCGGAGTGACCGTACAACTCGGCACCGACCTGCATCGGGCTGCGTGATGTCTCCAACCGATCATTGATCGTATGCAGGACCGTTCCGAGATAGCACAAACGGGTCGGCACGCCCGATTTGGAATACCTGGCGTCGATTCGAGCCACTTGAGGCGTCATGTCTGCCCTAACGCCGAGGAGACGTCCGCTAATTTGGTCGATCAGTTTGAACGTCTGGATGTCGAGTTCGTGCCCCGTACCAGTGAGCAGTGAATCGATAAATTCGATCAGTGGGGTGACTACAAGGCGGTAGCCCCAAACACCGAAAAGGTCGAGCACGTCGCGCCGCAATCGCTCCAACCGCTCGGCATCGTCTGGCAGAATTTCCTCGATTCCCTCCGGAAGCAGCCAGTGATCATCTTTCAACATGGGGAGTGCCATGAGCCCGATACCGCAATGGCCGCACACCCACCTGCGTTCAACGCGGCCATAACGGTCTGACGGATTATTTTCATTCAGAAGAGGTGAGTCCATCCAACGACGGCGATTCCGCCGGAATCGCCGCCACCGAAAGCGATGCGGTCGATCGCATCGCTTTCAGTTGAGGTGGAATCTGATTTAGCGGGACTTCTTGAAAAAGCGGAAGAATTCGGAATCAGGCTCGATCACGATGGTGTTGCCCTCGCCTTGAAACGCGCCTTGATAAGCAGCGAGACTGCGGTAGAAATTGAAGAAATCCTTATTGCGACCATAGGCTTGAGCATAGACTTCCGAGGCGGTAGCATCACCCTCACCGCGTTTCAATTCGGCGTCGCGATAGGCTTCGGCCAGCGTGATCTCCCGCTGGCGGTCAGCGTCCGCGCGAATCCGCTCCGCCATCTCCGCTCCCCTGGATCGGAAGTCACGCGCCACCCGGGCTCGCTCGGCTTCCATCCGTCGATAGACGGAAGAACTGACTTCGCTGGGGAGGTCCACACGCATGATACGAATGTCGACCAATTCCACTCCCAACTCGCCGGCCTTCGGAGCCAGGGCCTTTAGCAGGATGTCTCGGAGTTCATTGCGCTCCGACAATAGCAACTGCCCGATGGTTCGACGGCTGAATTCGCTGCGGGTGGCATCCTTGACATTCTGATCCAGCCGCACATTGGCCTGAGTAATATCGCCCGACACCTTTTTATAGAAGGTGGAAACATCCTTCACCCGCCACTTCGTGAAATAATCGACGATGACGTTTTTCTTTTCGGACGTCAGGTAACGTTCCGGCCGCGATTCCAGAGTCAGAATCCGCGCATCGAACTTCTTCACATTATTGATGAACGGAATCTTGAGATACAAGCCCGGTGTGTAGTCGTCGCGGACGATTTCCCCTAATTGGAACTTGATCGCCTTCTCGGCCTCGCCTACCGTGAACACGGTGTTGTACACAAGAATTAACAGCGCCGCCGCTGCCGCGACAATGAGTTTATTGATTTGGTTCATTACTGACCCCTCCCTTCGCCACGCCCGCGGATCGCAGATCGCATGCCCTTGGACGGCGTTTCACTGGTCTCCTGAACAGCGGACGCGCGCTCCTCATCGCCCGGCGCCGCACTCGTGTCGAGACGTCGATGCATCTTATCCAGCGGCAGGTAGAAAACGTTATTGCTGCCTTTCACGTCAATCAGGCTTAGGTTGGCGCGTCCCATGATGTCCTGCATGGCCTCGAGATAGAGACGCTCTCTGGTGACTTCCGGCGCCTTCTCGAACTCGGCCAGCAGTTGGCTGAAACGACCCGCCTCACCTTGCGCCCGAGCAGTCACACGTTGCTTATAGGCTTCCGCCTCCTGAGTCAAACGAGCAGCCGCGCCTCTGGCCTTGGGAAGCACCTCATTCGCGTAGGCTTCGGCTTCGTTCTTCAACCGCTGCTCGTCTTCCCGCGCCTTGATCGCATCGGCGAAAGCCGGCTGCACTTCCTCCGGGGGTTGGGCATCCATCATGTTGACGGAGATGACGCGAATACCTGTTTCGTAGGCGTCCAGGATTTTTTGCACTTCGCTTTTGATTTCCTCGGCGATCTCACTCCGGCCTTCGGTCAATACGAAGTCCATCGTGCTTTTTCCAATCACCGCACGCTGGGCGCTCTTCGTCACCTGCTTCAACGTCGCATCGGGCGAGAAGACACGGAACAGATAGTCTTTCGCGTCCTTAATCTGGTATTGCACCGTCAAATGGACATCGACGATGTTCTCGTCCTGAGTCAACATCAACGCCTCTCCGGAGGCAGTTTCCTGCGAAGTCCTGGCACCCGACCGTGTCCCGACTTCGATGATCCGCTGCTGCTCCACATTGACGACCGTCACATTTTCGATGGGCTTCGGAATGTGCCAGTGCGGACCAGGCATCGTCGTCTCCACGTAGCGACCAAAACGTGTCACTACACCACGGTTACCTTCCTGCACGATGTAGATGCCGGTGAGGCCCCAGAGCGCCACAATCGCCACAGCGATCCAGCCAAGGCTGCGGCCGGGAGAAGCGGGCCATCGGCCGGAACCCCGGCCTCCACCGAATAAACGGTTGATGCGATCCTGCACGGAGCGCAGGACTTCTTCCAAATCCGGTGGTGATGGCTGCTGATCTCGCCCGCTCCAGGGATCTTTCTTGGGGCTGCCCGGTTCATTCCAGGACATGGTTTAGCTCCTCATCGTAAGTATGCGATGGTCCAAGCACGGTGCTCCGACTACCCGCTGTGCAAAAAAAAAACGACCGGCAGCGTAGGCCGGCGCTTGTTAATGATGCCGCCTCACGGCCGAATCCCACATCATCCAGTCAAGCCGCGACATCCTCGGCCCACTCATGACGATCCGCCAGGTAACCTTCCCTGACAAGCAGACACCAAGCCCGAGGTTCCATCTCGACTTCCATGTTCCAGCCACCGCAGCCATCTGCCTCGTCCCGTAGGACCCGCCCCGAGCGATAAAGTTTGGCCCGCAACGCCGCATCGGAGCAGCCGACGTGCAGGCCCCGCCTAATCCGGCGCGTGCCGAAGAATTCTTCGAAGGCCCGTTCCAGAATCAAAAGACCCTCGCCGCTTCGAGCCGACAGCCAGACGCGATGGATACCCCCACGGGCGTCACGCTCGAAACGGGGTTCCGCGCCTTCCACTCGGTCGATCTTGTTCAACACTTCGATTCGCGGAACGGCCTCGGCTCCAATCTCGTTGAGCACGCCATTGACTTCCAGGATTTTTTCCGTCGCACGCGGATCACTGGCGTCGATCACATGCAGCAGGAGGTCGGCTTCACTCGCTTCTCGCAGGGTCGACCGGAAAGCCGCGATCAATTCATGGGGCAGGTCACGGATGAATCCTACGGTATCGGCAACCACCAGGCCGAGATTTCCCTGCAGCTCGTGCCTTCTCAGCGTCGGATCCAGTGTCGCAAACAGCTGATCGGCCGCGTGGACGCTGGATTGCGTCAACACGTTAAACAGCGTCGATTTTCCGGCATTAGTGTAACCGACGAGCCCGACGATCGGAGCGAACGCCTTCCTTCTCGCGTTACGCCCCTGATTGCGCTGCTGCTCGACTTTCTCCAGACGCTTCTGGATCTGACGAATCCGGTTCGCGATAAGACGCTTATCCGTTTCCAACTGCGTTTCGCCCGGACCGCGCAAGCCGATTCCACCCTTTTGCCGCTCCAAGTGGGTCCACCCCCGAACCAGCCGCGTCGAAAGGTGCCGAAGCTGCGCCAGCTCGACCTGAAGCTTGCCTTCAAAGCTTTGCGCTCGTTGCGCGAAGATGTCCAAGATCAGGCCCGTTCGATCGACCACCCGGGTATTCAAAGCCTTTTCCAGGTTGCGTTCCTGAGTGGGAGTCAGGGCTTGATCGAACAGCACGAGTCCAGCCCGATGCTCACGAGCGATGTCTTGGAGTTCCTCAACCTTGCCGCTGCCGAGATAATAGCGGGGATCGGGAGTGGCGCGCCGAGCGGTGACCGTAGCGACCGGTACGGCTCCGGCTGAAATCGCAAGTTCTTGAAGTTCAGACAGATCTTGCGAATCGCCGGGCGTCTGTAAATGAACCAACACGGTTCGCTCACCGCCCGTCGGACGATCAAACAAGGCTTACGCTCCGCGCAAGAATCGGTGCCGGCCCGCCGCTGCCGCGTTCAGCCATCGTGATGCATCAACCGTCCTCAGCCTCCGACCCGGCTTCGTCACCGTGCGGTAGACGCACCTGCCGAGCGGGCACGATAGTCGATATCGCATGCTTGTAAACCATCTGGCTGATCGTGTTCTTCAGCATGATAACGTACTGATCGAAGGAGTCGATTTTGCCCTGCAATTTGATACCGTTGACCAAATAGATTGAGACTGGAATATGCTCTTTACGCAGAGCGTTCAGGAAGGGATCCTGCAAGTTTTGCCCTTTCGACATCCGATCTCTCCTTATGATTTTTTTGGGTGCAGCGTATTGTGCTTCGACTCACGCCGACTATTTAATCAAAAAACGTCCCCGCCTGTCATCTCGACCACCAAGCAAGCCGCCGTCCAGTCGTTGAGGCTGTCACTGCGGAGGCTTGGCGAGATTTCGTCGGCTCAGCGCGGGCAAACCCGACCTGGAGGCCATCAGAGCAGAGACCGAACTCTCCGGTCATCAGGCAATCGGGTAAAATGGCTCAATTGATTTGTCAACCCGTTTAGAATTCTATGACTGTCTTCCTTCCTTTAGGCCCCGTGATGTTCGATCTCGCCGGGCTGGCACTTACGCCTCGGGAAGAATGCCAACTTCAGCACGTCGCGGCGGGCGGAATTATTTTATTTTCGCGAAACTACGAGAACCCTGAGCAACTCGAGCGCTTGGTGGGCACCATTCGCCGAATCCGTCCGCAGATTCTGATTGCCGTAGATCACGAAGGTGGCCGGGTCCAACGGTTTCGCGAAGGCTTCACCCGCCTTCCGGCGGCCGCAGTGTACCGCCGAGCTCCCTCGGATGCCGGTCTCCTTTCCGTCGACGCTGCTGAAGCAGCCGGTTGGCTGATGGCTGCGGAACTCCGATCTTTCGATATCGACTTTAGCTTCGCTCCGGTGCTGGACGTCGACAACCATGTCAGCCAGGTCATTGGTGATCGTGCCTTTTCCGAAACACCGGATGAGGTGACGCAACTTGCCGGTGCATTTCTGAGAGGGATGCGGCGTGCCGGCATGGCTGGCGTGGGCAAACATTTCCCTGGCCACGGGGCGGTCAGAGAAGATTCGCACGAATCGCTGCCGATTGACGAACGCAGTCTCGCAGACATCGAACGCCGCGATCTGGTCCCCTTCCGCGCGTTGATCGATGCCGGGCTCGAAGGGATCATGCCGGCTCATGTCCTCTACCCGGCCTGCGATGAACACCCCGCGGGGTTTTCGCCGTTCTGGATCGGCGATGTTCTGCGGCAGCGCCTGAAGTTTCGCGGCGTTGTTTTCAGCGACGATCTGTCGATGGGCGGTGCCGGCTTCGCCGGCGACGTGGCAGCAAGGGCACGCGCTGCGCTTTCCGCCGGCTGCGACATGGTTTTGGTATGCAACAGCCCGACCCACGTGGATGACGTTCTCGACGCCGTGCAAAGAGATTTCGCTCCGACTACCCCAAACCGCCTGCTGATGGTGCGAGGGCGATCCCGCATCGATCGACACGCCTTGCCAACCGATACAGCGTGGCAAGAGGCGTCTGCCGCCGTGCAGCGCCTAACCGACGAAACCTGACGCATGACTATCCACGAGAACTTGGGGATCGTTCGTCGCGAAGCCGAGACGCTGTTCTCCCGAACTGAGGTGGAAGCCGCGATCTGTCGCGTTGGAGCCGCGATCACGGCGCGACTCGCCGAGCGCGACCCCGTGATACTGACCGTGTTGAACGGCGGGATCATTTTCTGTGGTCGTCTGTTGCTGGAGCTTTCCTTTCCGCTGGAACTGGACTCGGTCAGCGTCAGCCGCTACCACGGTCTGATCCAAGGTACCGAACTCGAATGGAAGCTGAAACCGTCGATACCGCTGCGTGCACGGTCAGTGCTCTTGGTCGACGACGTCCTTGATGAAGGCATTACCTTGGCCGAACTCAAACAGTTTTGTCTTGCCGAAGGAGCCGAACAAGTACTGATCGCCGTGCTGGTGGAAAAAAAACTAGCGCGCGAGAAACCCTGTCAAGCGGATTTTGTGGGGCTGGAAGCCGATGACCGCTATTTGTTCGGCTATGGCATGGACTACCGCAATTACCTGCGGAATGCCGCCGGCATTTTCGCCTGTACTCACCTGACCGACGCCTCATGAATTCCACTGCGATCATCGGCGGAACCGGGGTGACCAAACTCGAAGGGCTCCGCATCGACCGGACCGTCAACAGCGAAACGCCATTCGGTCCGCCCTCCGCAGAGCTTGTTCAAGGGGACTACTGTGGTCGGGAGGTACTGTTTCTCGCCCGTCATGGCGATCCACATCGCATCCCGCCGCACCGGGTCAACTACCGAGCCAATCTCTGGGCGCTGCGCGCGGCCGGAGCGACGCGCGTCGTGGCCATTGCCGCCGTGGGCGGCATCCGGAGGGACATGGCACCCGGCGCGCTCGTCCTGCCGGATCAAATCATCGACTACACCTGCGGGCGGTCGCAGACTTTCTTCGAAGACGACCTCGACGAGGTGGTCCACATCGACTTCACTGAACCGTATGATGCTTCACTGCGACAGCAGTTGCTCGACGCGGGAAGGGCGGCTGGAATCGGCGTCATCGACGGCGGCACCTACGGCGCGACGCAAGGCCCGCGCTTGGAAACGGCCGCCGAAATCGCCCGCATGGAGCGGGACGGCTGCGCCCTCGTCGGTATGACCGGGATGCCCGAGGCTGCGCTCGCGCGGGAACTCGAGCTGAGCTACGTTTGCCTCGCACTGGTCGCCAATTGGGCGGCGGGAAAATCGGTCCGACCCATTACCATGCAGGACATCGAGTTCCAATTGGCTCGCGCCACCGCAAACGCCAGGCAATTGCTGCAACGGCTCCTGTGTGCGTGATCCGGACCTATCCGCAGCCGCCGCGGACCACGCGGACCCACTGCACAGTACGGTAGTATTTCCCTCGGGCGCGCGCCAAAACGACCACCGCGGACGATTCGTTCATTTTGATCCGCAAGGAGACGGATGGCGCGGCCCGATCGGCAAACTCGAACGCGGCAATCAATGGAAAGGGATTCTTCTCGACGAACAGCACCAACCGATCCGTCGCGGCGATACGGCTCTCGAGCATAATGGGAACGATTGCGCCGTCCTCCGCGACACCGGGGACCTCCAGTGTGATGGCGGGACTTTCCACCGCCTCGGCGCCGCGGAGCTCGAGTTCCATCGCTTCCTGGAACCGGTCCTGTTCGGGATCGGAGGCGGACTTTCCGGCGGCCGCCTCACGCGGGAGGCTGATAAGACCGAGCATGCACCCGATTTTCAGACCGAAGAGGCTTAACGCGGTAAAGAGGAAACGGCGGCGGGATAGGGTCATGCCATCATTCGCTCGGCGTTTTTTCCCGGCGACCAGGGTCCCGTGATGATGTCACCCCAACGAGCATGCGAACGCCCATTCAACATGTCCAGAACGAAAATTCGAGCCAAACTGACCGACGGCACAACCCGATTGCGCCTCCTCATCCAGCATCCCATGCATACCGGACGACAGCGGGATCCGAATACGGGCGTCATCATACCGCCCCATTACATAAAACGGCTGACAGTCGAACATAAGGGCGAGCGAATCGTCGATTGTCAGCTCAGCACGGCGGTGTCACGCGACCCTCACCTGGCATTTCAGTTCGCAGGCGGAACCGAAGGCGACCTGGTCCGCGTCACGTGGGAGGATAACTTGGGTGAAAAAGATCAGCAAGAAACCGTGATCCACCCAAGCAAGGCCGAGTGAATAGCGCCGCCGGAAGATTCTCCCAAGAGCATCCAGAACATCACAGCATGCCAGCCATCGCGATCCTGATTCAGTTATTATGATCATTGGATGTTTCACCATGACGATCGGTCCATGAGCGCGTTTTCGTCCCGTACCCGACTGCACCAACTCATTCCGGCGCTGGCGCACTTGCGCACCGTTCTTGCCGTTTGCCTCTTCACCGTGCTCGCCACCGGCTGTACAAAGGTTCCCGAAGGTCTGCAGCCCGTCACCGGCTTCGACGTGAATCGCTATCTCGGGACCTGGTATGAGATCGCGCGCCTCGATCACTCCTTCGAGCGGGGCCTGCAAAATGTCACCGCCGAATACTCCGAGGGGCCCGACGGCGCGATCCGCGTGCTGAACCGAGGTTATAACCCGGCCAAACGGACTTGGGAGGAAGCCGAGGGAACAGCGAAATTCCTGGGCGACCGCCACACCGGAAGTCTGAAAGTGTCGTTCTTCGGTCCATTCTACGGCGGGTACCACATCTTGGCCGTCGATCGGGATTATCGGTATGCCATGCTGACCGGCCCTTCCCGCGCGTATTTGTGGATCCTCGCCCGCGAGGATCATCTGCCCGAAGACGTGCTGCAGGGGCTACTGCATCAGGCGCAGGTATGGGGTTTCAATACCGATAAGCTGGTTCGCGTGAGCCACGCGCCGCCCGAAGCCACGCCGGCGCCCGGAGAGGCGACGAAGTGACGGCCGGCCGATCGTCCCCGGATGAACACTCTGGAATGGCACCGCCCGCATCGGAGCGGAAAGCCGCAATCCTGACCCCCGGCACGCGGGTCATCGAGGTGTGGTCTTGGGCAATGTACGACTTCGCGAATTCCAGCTACACCACGGTCGTCATCACCGCCCTCTTCAACGCCTATTTCGTCAATATCGTCGCCGAGGGCAGCGACTGGGGCACCTTGGCGTGGACGGGTTCGCTCGCGGTCTCGTACCTCCTGATCATGTTCACCGCGCCCTTGCTCGGCGCATTTGCGGATGCGTATGCGGCGAAGAAGCGCGTGCTGTTCGCCACGACGATCGGGTGCGTGGTGCTTACCGCAGGCTTCGCCCTGGTCGGGAAGGGTGATCTGATCGTCGGCGTGGCGCTGATCATCCTGTCCAACTTCTGCTTCGGCAGCGGCGAGAACATCATCGCGGCGTTTTTGCCGGAACTGGCTTCGGAAGAAGGGATGGGGAAAATTTCCGGCTGGGGCTGGAGCCTCGGCTATCTCGGCGGGCTGCTGAGCTTGGCGCTTTGCCTGGCGTATATCCACTGGGCGGAACAGCGGGGCATCGCGGCAGACGCTGCCGTGCCCGCGACGATGCTGATTACGGCCGGGATTTTCCTGCTAGCCAGCCTCCCGACATTTTTGATTCTCAAGGAACGTGCCATTCCGTCCGGGGCGATGCCGGGACTCTATGCCGCGACGTTCGGACGCCTGATCCCGACACTGAAGAATGCCCGGCGCTATCGTGATCTATGGCGCTTTCTGACCTGCATCGTCTTCTATCAGGCGGGCATCCAGGCGGTCGTCAGCCTGGCGGCGATTTACGCCCAGGTCGCGATGGGCTTCGACACCCAGCAAACGCTGCTGTTGTTGTTGGTGACGAATCTAACCGCGGCCATCGGCGCCTTCACTTTCGGCCAAGTTCAGGATCGGCTGGGACATATCCGCACGCTGTCGATCACCTTGGTGGGCTGGTGCTCTGTCGTCGTGATCGCG
>JALORT010000232.1 GCA_025458755.1 Methylotetracoccus sp. | reverse complement strand
GACCTGCTGGGCGGTCAGTGGATGGGCGTCGAGCCAGCCAACGATGCGGCCTTTGAACGGATCGAGCTTACTGGAACGGGGTACCCGCACGCGGCGGGTATAGGGTCGGCCAATCCAGTGGCGCACCGTTTTGATGTCCAGTTCGAGACGATCAGCGAGCTGACGCGGGGTGAGGTGTTGGGCGATACCGTCGCGAATCGCACACCAGGTGGCATAGTCGATCATGGCCGACCCTCCAGACTCGTGCGTAGCCGCTCCAAGTGGACGGCGCGCGGGACGGTCTCCGGCAGGCTGAGCACTTGATAGAGCGGCGGATCATACGCGATCAGATCCAACGCGATGAGATCGCGCCGGGCCTGCGCGAGCCGCGTCGCGGGCAGCCTGAGGCGCCGGGACAGCGTCGCCTCGGCGTAGTAGCTCAGGCCCCGAGCATCGGCGACGCCGACGAGGAACAGATACAGCGCCCAGGCGCAGACGTCAGCCTTCTCGACGTAGTGCTCCCGCACCAGGCGATGGTCGATCCAGCTGAACTGCGCGGGGACTTGGCGCAGGCGTTCCGGGTCCAAGACCCGCTTGGTCACGTTCATGATCACCTCCTCGGATGTCCAGGCCGAGTTGTATCAACCGAGTCAGTGCCGAGGCGATGTCTTCTTGTAACGCACTGCCCCAGATATGGGCGATGAGGCCAACGAGAACAACGGGTTGCGCCGCTAAGAGATCTTGTAACGGTGGGTCCGGCGCAGGCGTGGAAGCGTTACAAGAGATCTGAGACGGCGACACCGCCGGTGCCGCGACCGGCGTCGGCTCAGGGGTGAGGGGGATCAGTGACGCGGCGGCGTGATCCGTAGCGGCACGAGCCGTCAGGCTGGCGTTGCGCCGACTGTAGCCGGGATGCGCCCGGCGCCACGCCTGAACCCGGGCGACCGCCTCGGGTCCCCGGTAGTAATCCCGATTCTCCGGCTTGGCCAGCCACTTCGCCTGACTGGCCCGCTTGCTCGCCGCCCGACAGGACGGCGCGGTGCAATAGCGCTGGTGATGCGCGTTGCGCGCATCCGGAGTGAAGCTCTCTCCGCAATGCCGACACTTCCGCTGCTCGACTCGCATGCCGTGCCTCTCGCCAAGCCCATGACTCGGCGAATACACGACACGGGAAGAACACCGAAGAAAAGCCCAACCGCCAAGAAAACGCCAGTTTGAGTCTCTTCATCTGGGAAGAAAACCCAGCCAAAGAAAATCCATTTTCACGTCGTCAGGTTCAGACCAGTTTCAGGTCGGCCGCGACACGGATCACTCCGGTCCTCACGCACCGGCCGCTTTCAACCGGGCGCCTTCCGGAATCACGCCCTGCGCCGTGTAGCGCCATAACGCCACCGCCAAGCGTCGGGCCAGGGCGACGATGCCAATCCGTCGCAACCGCTTGCCACCCCCGCTAAATCGCGCCTTGAACCACTGGCTCAAGGCGGAGTCCGGTTGGTAGCGCAACCACAGCCAAGACAGCTCCACCAACAGGCTGCGCGCCCGTTTGTTCCCGGCTTTGCTGATGCCTTGCTCCCGTTGAGCAGTGCCGGAACTGTACGGCGTCGGGGTCAGACCCAGCACCGAGCCCACTTCCTTGCGATTGCGAAACGCCCGCCAACCATAAATCTCGCTGGCCAAGACCCAGGCCCCGATCAGTCCGATGCCACACAACTGCATCAGTGCCCAGGCGACTCGGCCGATGTTGCCGGCATGCTCGTGATGCGCCTGCTCCTTCAATCGTCTCTCCACCTCCGTCAACTGGCTTTCCAGCAGGGCCAACCGCTCCACATCGCGCTGTACTCGCTCGCGCAGTTGGGGGCCTAGTGCACGCGACTGTTCCAGCCAGACCTTCAACGCCCGACTGTTTTGCGGAACCTCCCGGTAACCCTGGATAAACAACAGCGACTCGATCTGGTTCAACACCCGACGCCGGTCAGTCAGCAGGCTCTCCCGCTCGCGCGGCAACTGCCGTTGATCTTCCGCTCCCTCATCCGGGACCCGCACCACCCGTAAGGCGCGCTGCTCACCCCCAGCCTTGCGCTGCATTAACTCCACCAGCTTGTCCGCATCGATCCCATCCGACTTGGCGTTGCGGCGATGGCGCGACACTTCGATGCTCGCCGAGTCGATGACCCAGACGTCATGACCCAGTGCCGTCAACCGCCGGTACGGGTAAAATCCATCGCGACCGGCTTCGTAGCAGAACACCACTGGCGCCTCCGGCGATAGCTTGAAGCGCTCCTTATAGTCAGCCACCGCCTCCAGCAACGCCTGGTAATCGCCTCCGGTTACCGTCTTCACGCGCTTGCGCGGCTGACCCTCGCGGGCCGCCGACAAACCCCACTTCGATAAACTCATCTCGATCGCCAGCAGCAAGCGGCCCGTTTCGGTATCATCGCGTTGCAGCATCTTGTTCGTCATCGTCGTCTCCCGTGTCTTCAAGAGGCTGTCTGTCCAACCGCTCTTGTAACCCAAGTCCGGCTTCGCGGGCTAGGTGCTGCATAGTTTGTACGGGCTCAGATTCGCGAAGCACTCGTTCGCAGCCACGACCTTAGCTGGATGATAGAACGAAGGCCGGTAAAAATGCCGTAGAAGCCTAGACCAAAGGCAACTACTCACCCACAGTGGAAGCAGCCCCTGTGGGTGGTCTGTGTGGGAAGTGTCTTTGGCAGGGATGCCAAAGCCAAGCCTACATGGATGTATTCACGGCGTCTTCCGGAACAGACTATATAGGGGCGCGAGTCGCTACGTCTGGCTCTTGATTCCCTCTTCTTTCTCCCCCCAATCAAACGCTGGGAGAGCCAGCCGCCGTGCAGATCAGGGTTGATGGCCATCTTTGCCGATCAAACGGGCATAGGTTGCCGGCGTGACCAGATTTTGTGTGCGCAGCGTCTCCATAACGCCGGGCGGGATGCAGTCGCCGGCATCCACAATTTCCAGCCGTAGGCGATTGAAATCGACGGTGACCTGCGTGCGCACGCCGGCATCATCGCCGCTGCTGTCGCCGACAAAGATGAACTCTCTGACAGGACCACCGGCTCCTCTCTGGATTCGGTCCACTCCGTGACCGGTGTCTGTATAGCTGACGTCGTCGGTCAATGCGCCGATGATGCTCTGCACACGCTTGCCGGGATCCGGCGTGTAGATGGTTTTGGTCATACTGCCTCTGGCCTCCGTCCAGTCCGATTTGGTTTCGATGGCCTGCATGTAAATCCTTGCATCGACGCGACTGCCGTAATTGAGCAGCGTCACGGTCGAATTGACACGCGGACCATTGCCGCTGAACTCTCTGTCGCCCCTTGTGTGTGGTGGTTTGTAGGTCACCTGTCCGACCGAATGGTTAGTCACCTGCTTTTGGCAGATTGGCTGCGACTGGATCACTGCTATCTGGGAGATGGGTCGCTGTTGCCATTCCAGTATGATTTTGTTGCTCCGGTCGCTCAACGGCACGCCATTGGCGCCCAGATTCAACGTCATATGGTAGTGAGTGGGAGTATCGAGGTTGTTGGAGACATCCACGGTGCGGTGCGATTCCACCAACCTGACCCGGATGGTCTGGTCGGTATCGAAGTCATAGCCGAAAAATTGCAGATGGTTCAGCCGCTCCGGTATCAGTGCTCTGTCGATCGCCAGCGGGACGACGTTGCACAACCCGGGTTCCTGCGCGGGCAACTCGTCGCCGAGAAGTCTCGCCCGGATCCGCAGCAGCGAGTAGCGCACTCGGTGACCGACGAAATCCAAATTGCACCGAAATTCTCCGCCGACCGCCGAAACGCCACGGTTCAAAAGGTCGCTGATCTCGTTGCGAACCGTGGATTGGGCATCTCGGGTAAGCTTTGCCAAGGCATCCTGCAGCGCTTGCTGCCACTCCTCGGAGTTTTCGTCGATCACCCGGATGGCGTCATCGAGAACGGCGATCGCCTCCTTGATCGGGTCTTTGATCTTGTCGCCGATGTCACAGCCGGCCGCTACGGCCATCCACCAGACAGAAAGGATCAGCGCTCGACAGGTCCTTGAAAAAAAGGACTCTTGGTAACTGTGATGGTCCATCGTGACCTCCACTTGCTTCAAGACTGCGGTCGAACGATACATTTTCCGAAAAGGGTGGTCAACTCACTTCATTCTCAGCAGAAAGTGACGGCGGGCATTGATGTGCATCGCATGCTGTTGGTGGTCACGGTCCCGATCGAACAGGAGGACGGCACGGTTCGCAAGGAGCGGCGCCAGTTCTGCGGCATCAAACACGATCAGCGGGGGGTGCAATCGAAAGTGCGACTGAGGCGCGGGCACCCGGCTGATGTCTGAACCTCCAGCACAGCAGGAGCAGCAGCGAGCCGTCCGATACGCGCGGCATCCCGGGATCGAATCTCCGGTTGTAGCATTGGCTTTCGTGTCCCTTGCGGATTTCCTTTTCACCCCTCTTCCACCCTACGCCGAATGGCGGATTGGACAGCATGTAGTCGAACTTCTTGTGCGGGTGGCCGTCGTCGGAATAGGTGCTCCCGGGTGTGATGTTGCCCACATCCTGCCCCTTGATCAGCATGTCGGCCTTGCAGATGGCATGCGACTCGCCGTTGAGTTCCTGACCGAACATGGTCA
>JALORT010000231.1 GCA_025458755.1 Methylotetracoccus sp. | reverse complement strand
ATGCACTGTAACCGGAACCAGCCGCCAGGCGGGCCAATTCGGGGATGCGGTCCGCACTGAGCAAACCAGACAGTTCGATCGTGCGGTCACTCAGTTTGACCTGCACCTCTTTCAACGGGAGCCACGGCAGCGCAGTCCCGTTGATGGCGGCCGAGAGCTCTTCCTGCGTAAAAGTGGTCTTGACCCGCTGCGGACTCCCGAACGCATGGTTCGTCTCCGGTGTTTGCGGATGCGCTGGAGTGGCGGTCGCCTCTTCGAACCTTATCCCCGATTTATTCTCAAAACTCTGCATATCGGCCGGTGTGTACTGCACGCCGAGTTGCCTCGGTTCGTCGGCCCCCAACAGGGCCGAAACGCCGGGCACAAACCCCAGCCAGCCCAGCACAAGCACGGGGATACCGACCAGGAGCACAATGACGCTGACCAGAACCCACAGCAGCCAGCGACTGCTCTTTGGTGTTGCTGCTTGGGCTGACGCTTGCGCCATCTTCATTCTCCTGTAGGTTCGCGTAAATGATCGGACTGACTGGCCTGGATTCGCCGCAGACCGCCATAAGAAAAGCCATAGCAGTGGCGGTCCGGGGAGGTCCAGCCGCCCGGGCACGCGATTGACGGCGCGGGGGTTCGACCTTTGCGCCGGGGCAAGTGCACGTCCGCCGCGGAAAAAAGCGACGGCCGGCGAGTCGGTGGGACTGGCGCTTCAGCCGCCGGAGCCGCCTTCTTCCTCCTGTTGCGGTTCGGACCAGTAGCCCCAGTCGCCGCGGCGCCAACGGGACGGAGCAAGGTCGCTGTAAAGCATTAGACAGCGGATCAGCGAATGAAGTGTCTTTTTCACCAGGCCCCGCTCCAGCCGCCGGTGATCGGTGGCATAGACCGGCGTGTCGGATACAAACCGCACGCGGAAGCCCGCTCGCTTGAGACGCCAGGCCAGTTCCGAATCCTCGTTGCAGATGAGCTGCGGATCAAAACCTCCGACGTCAAGCAACGCCTTGCGGCGGATCGCGAGATTCGAGCCGGTCGCCGCCGGAATCCCCAACCGATGGCTGATCTGCTGACCATAACTGAACCATCGGTAGTAGCGGACGAAGCGGTCGCGAGACAGTTTGCTGCCGTAAACACAATCCTGATCCAGATGCAGCGCGATGCGGGCGAAATAGTCCGGCGGGAACACCACATCGGCATCGGTGAAAACCAGCCATTCCGTGCGGGCAGCCTCGGCCCCTAGTTGTCGCGCCTCGGGAATCGTGCATCCGCTGCGGAGAATCTGCGTATGCCGCGGACGCTGGCGATGAATGATCTGGGAGGTCTGGTCGGTGCTCGCATCGACGACGATCAATGGGACCCAGGGCGGCAGTGAGGCGAGAAAGGTTCCGATATTTTTTGCTTCGTTGCGAGTGGGAACGATGACGGTGATTTCGGGCTTCTTCATAAGGGTGCCGGCGGTCCACGTTGATAAGGTCCTGCCAAGGTAGCACCGTAGTGTGACAAGTCCGGGAGTTTGCCTGCCGCAGAATCCGGCCTTGAACGCGCCCGTCGTATCAGTGGAGGCCGCACGCGGCTGACACGGTCAGCTTTGTTCCCACGGGAGTCCATGGTAACGCCATCCGCCCAGCGCTCCGCGGTGCCGGTCGGCATCCAGAGCGCCTTCGAATCCTTCTTCGACGTTCGTCAGGTTGCGGTAACCGGCGGCGGCGAGCGCTCTGGCCGCATCGAGCGAGCGTTGCCCGCTCCGGCACAGCAGGAAGAGCGGTCGATCCGATTCGGGTGCAAACCCTTTGACTTGTCGAAGAAAATCAGGATTCGGCCGCCAATCGGGCGCCGTTTTCCACGGGATGTTAACCGCTCCGCTGGGGTGGCCGACGAACGCGAATTCGACCGGATCCCGGACATCGATCAGCACCGCGCCGGGACAGCTCTGCATCCGCTCCCAGGCGTCTACGGGGTTGAGTCTTGCGATTTCGCTCATGGGTCAAATCTCTCGACGGGTGGGAAGTCAACAGGGTTTCTGGCCGACGAAATAGGCTTCGTTCCTGCGGCCGAAAGCGGCATTTCCGCAGCGTGCGTCTTCCCGGTAGAAACGCACCTTGAGACCGCGGAACAAATCCAGCAGCTCGTTATCACCCAGGAGGTAGTTCGGGTTGGTGGGGCCAATGCCAGGCTGCTTGTTGGCGGTGAACGTCTGATAGAACAGCAAGCCGCCCGGATTCAGGCTTGCCATGATGGCTGGCGCCAAAGCGCGCTGAAGATAGCGCGACACCACGATCACGTCGTAATGATCGGGCGGCCACGGAAGCCTCTCGATATCGGTGACTTCGGCCGTCAAACGCAGACCCTCGACATGCGCACGCGCCCGCAGGCGATCCACGGCAACCGCGGAAATGTCACGGGCGGTCACGTCGATGCCGCGGCGGGCGAGAAACAACGCGCTTCCCCCTTCGCCGCAGGCCAGGTCCAGGGCCCGACCGGCGGCGGGCAGCAGATGGGAGCCGTCGGTGAGCACCGCGGCCGGCTCCGGAGACTCGGGTGAGGCCCTCCGATAGCGTTCGTTCCACTTCGCCATCAGGGCATCAGTCACGCGCTCCGCGCCTGGGCCGCAACGCTGTCGGTCTGGAACATCTGCTCGATGACCGGAATCAGCTTTTTGTCGAGCAGGAACATGATCACGTGATCTCCGTCCTGAATCACGGTGTCGTGGTGGACTTGGACCACGTCATCGCCCCGCACCAAGGCCCCCATCACGACACCGGGAGGCATCTTGATGCGGTCGATCGGGATGCCGACGATCCGAGAACTGCCGGGGGTTCCGTGGGCGATCGCCTCGATCGCCTCGGCCGCACCGTGCCGAAGTGAATAGACCCGCACGGCGTCATAGCGCCGGATGTGCCGCAGCAACGCGCCGATCGTCGACTGCTGAGGTGAAATGACGAGATCGACCAGATTGTTGCCGATGATGTCGGCGTACGCCGTCTTGTTGATCAGGCTGATGACCCGCCTGGCGCCCAGTCGCCGGGCCAGCATCGCGGACAAAATGTTGGCTTCATCCGCGTTCGTGATGGCGCAGAAGACGTCGGTATTCTCGATATTTTCGCTGACCAGCAACTCCCTGTCGGAAGCATCGCCGACCAGAACCACGGTGTTGGTCAGCTCGCCGGCGATTTTCTTCGCCCGCTTGGTATCCTTCTCAATCACCTTGACTTGATAGCGGTTTTCCAGCGCCTGCGCGACCCGCTTGCCGATATGCCCGCCGCCGGCGAACATCAGCCGCTTGTATGGTTTCTCCAACTCCCGGAGTTCGCTCATCACGTCTTTGATTTCTTCGCTCGAGGCGATGAAGAAAACCTCATCACCCGCTTCGATGGTCTCCCTCCCGTTAGGGATGATCGGATTACCCTGGCGGAAGATCGCCGTGATGCGTGCATGGACATTCGGCATGTGCTGGTGCAGTTCGCGGATCTCCCGGCCGACCAGTGGACCGCCCTGCAGCGCCCGCACGGACGCCAGCCGAATCTTGCCGTCGGCGAAGTCGAGGACCTGGGAGGCGCCGGGGTACTCCAACAGCCGCTCGATGAATTGGGTGATGATCTGTTCCGGGCTGATCACCACATCGATCGGGATGGCGTCGCCGGCAAACAGCTCCGGGTAACTGAGGTATTCGAGTGCCCGCACGCGCGCGATCTTCTTCGGAATCTTGAACAGGGCATTGGCGATCTGACAGGCCAGCATGTTGGTTTCGTCGTCGCTGGTGACCGCGATCAGCATGTCGGTTTCGTCGGCGCCGGCCCTCTTCAACACCGTCGGGTGAGAGGCGTTGCCCTGCACGATCCCGATGTCGTAGCGATCCTGCAAGTCCTTGAGCAAATGCGACTGTGTGTCGACGACGACGATGTCGTTGCGTTCGCTGACCAGGGAAGCTAACACGCTGGTGCCGACTTGCCCGGCACCCAGGATGATGATCTTCATTGGCTCAGGTCTTCGGGTGAAACGTGAACACGATCGGTGTTGTCGTCGCTCTCAGCGCTTTTCTTTGAAATTGACGCCGAGCGAATTGAGCTTGCGGTAGAGATGCGTCCTCTCCAGCCCGATCGCCTGAGAAAGGCGCGCGACGTTGCCGCCGTATTTTTCGAGGTGGTATTCCAGATAGGTCTTCTCGAACTTATCACGCGCCTCCTTCAGCGGCAGCCCAAAGAAATCGGGCTGGCCCTGTGAGCTCGCGAGGTTCAGCGATTCGCCCAAGGCGGCGCGCACCTCATCCAGAGACACTTCCTCGCCGGCGCCGAGGATCATCAAGCGCTGCACTAAGTTTTTCAGTTCGCGGATATTACCGGGCCAAGCATAGTTACGCAGAAAATTTTGCACCGCGACCGGAAACCGCCGGAACGGTATCTTCTCGCGACTGACGAAATGATCGACGTAGAGGTTGAGAAGTTCCGGAATATCCTCGGTGTGCTCCCGGAGCGGCGGGATCTTCAGTGTGACGGCATTAAGCAGGTACAGCAGTTCGCGGCGAAAGTTTCCGGCGCGCACCTCCTCCTCCAGCATCTTGCGGGTCGAAGCGATCACCCGAACGTCGACGGTAATCGGGTCACTGCCGCCGACTCGAGAAAACGCGCGGGACTCCAGCGCACTGAGAAGGCGGAGCTGAATTTCGTCGTCCATATCGGCCACTTCATCCAGGAACAGCGTGCCGCCGTGAGATTGTTCGAGCAGACCACGGTGGATCTGCCCGCCGGCCTCCCGGCCGAAAAACTCGATTGCGGAGTGGTCCGGCGCCAACGTGCCGACACCCACGTCGATGAACGGGCCATCGCGTCGCGGGCTCATCGCGTGCAGGTAGCGGGCGAAGGTCTCCTTCCCGCAGCCCGGTTCACCGACCAGCAGCACGCGCGCATCGTGCTGAGCCAATTTCTTGATCTGCTCTCTCAGCCGTTCCATCGCGGCGCTCTTGCCGACCGGTTCCACGGCCGGTTCGACTCGCCGCTTGAGGCCGATGTTTTCGCGCCGCAGCCGCGCCGTTTCCAGCGCCCGCTCGACCGTGACCAGCAGCTTCGCCATGGAGAGCGGCTTCTCCAGGAAATCGTAGGCGCCGAGACGGGTGGCTTCCACCGCGGTTTCGATCGTCGCATGACCGGACATCATAATCACCGGACAATCCACGAATCCGCTGGTCAACCAGTCCTTCAGCAGGCT
>JALORT010000230.1 GCA_025458755.1 Methylotetracoccus sp. | reverse complement strand
TAGCCCGCCACCACCTCGGAGTCGGTCAACAGTGCGGTGAATTCATCGAAGGCGGCGATCTCTGTCGTACAGGCTCCGGAAAGCTGTTCCTCGATGCCTTTGACGACGGCGTCCGGCAAGACGCCGCGCACGGGGCCGACGATCCGATCGCGGTAACCCTGCGCCGCGGCCTGCGGGTCGATTTCCAGGGCGGAGAGGCCCGGAACCGCGTCCAGCGGTTTGATGCGGTGGCCAATCGTCACGCCGAACACCTGGCCCACGTTGGAGGCCGGGTCGGTACTGACCAGCAAGATGCGTTGGCCGCTTTCTGCCAGATGAATCGCCGCGGCGCAGGCGATCGAGGTCTTGCCGACGCCGCCCTTGCCGGTGAAAAACAAAAAGCGCGGCGGCTGTTCGAGGAAGTTCATCAGGAATCTCGTCCGTTCAGCAGCAGCGACTCCCGGAACAGCAGCCTCCCGAGCCTGTTGATTCGGTGCCTGCGGATGGCATTCCTGCCCAGCGGGCCAGCTCGGCACGGTTCGGGTAGCGGCCGGCCAGCGCCACCTCGCCGTCCACCAGAATCAACGGCAAGGCATCCTGACCCGAGCGCTCCAGAAAGCTCTTGACGACGGGATTCTCGGCAAACGCGGTGGGCTGCTGGGCCAAGTTGAAGCGCTCGATCTGAGCGCTATTCCGCTTCGCCCAGTCCACATCGGCGGCGAAGTTCACCAGGGTCTGGTCCACATCGACGCCACACACGCCGGTGGAACAGCACAGCGCCGCTTCATAAATTTCGAGTTTTTTCATGGCAACTTCTCGGTGGCAAGGTGAAGGTTGGGTGGCCAGTCGACTATTCGCTGGCTTTGGAACTGGCGGTACGTCCAATGTCGCGGACCCTCTGTTCCAGCGCGAGCCGCTCCAGGCTGGCGGGGTTCAGGTTCGCGAACAGGGCGATGCGCCGTTCCAGAATCGCAAAGGCTTTGGCAAAAGCCAGCCGCTTTTCACCCTCCGAACCCTCGACCGCCGCCGGATCGAACACACCCCAATGCGCGGTGATCGGCTGTCCCGGCCAGGAGGGGCAGACTTCCGCCGCCGCGTTGTCGCAGACGGTGATCACGAAATCCAGCCGCGGTGCACCCGGCTGTACGAACTCGTCCCAGCTCTTGCTCCGGGCGTGCGCGGTGTCGATGCCTTCCCTTTGCAGTTTTTCCACCGCAAACGGATTGACCGTTCCGGTCGGATGACTGCCCGCACTGTAGGCACGAAAGCGGCCAGCGCCCAATTGAGTCAACAGGCCTTCGGCCATGATGCTGCGGGCGGAGTTGCCGGTACAGAGGAACAAGACGTTGTAGATCTGATCTTTCATGACAGTTGGCCTCTCGTGCTCGGTGTGGTTGACGGGTCCGGTGCTGAACGAGGCGGTGAGGTCTGAGCGGTCTGGGAGTCACCCGACATGCACGGGACCGTGTCGGTTCCGCAGGGTTGCCCGCCGCAGCAATTCTCGGTCAGAAAACCCAGCAGCTCGTTCATCACCGCAAAGTTGGCCGCGTAATAGATAAAGCGGCTTTCCTGCCGTGCCCGGACCAAGTCGGCGTTGACCAACTCCTTCAGGTGAAACGACAGCGTCGCGTTGGGGACACCCAAGTTCCGGGCTATTTCACCCGCTGCAATGCCCGGTTCACCAGCCTGAACCAGCAGGCGGAAGATAGAGAGCCGGGTTTCTTGGGCCAGCGCCGCAAGTGCTTTGACTGCGAGGTCTGTTTTCATTTTTCTAGAATATTCGAAATATAGAAACGAGGCAATAGTCTTTTGCGATTACGGCAGTGCTGACGCCGCTAGACGCGCTCCATGCAGGCAGCAAGGTTCCGCAGCGACTCGGAGATTTCGACCCGATAGAGCCGCGCCGGCTCCAGTGACTGCAGCCGCTCGGGCAAGCAAGCGAGATGATCGGCGATCCGCTGTCTGGCCGCGTCAAGCACGTTAGCGCGAGGGGCCCACGGTTTGCCGTGACGCATCGCCGGCTGCAGCAAGGCTTCCCCTGGCTGCAACTCATCCGCCAGCGCGATGACGTCACCGGCCATCCGGCCCTGCCCATCGTGTTGCCGGAACACCTGCCGACGCCCGGGCCAGGTCGCCTTGCCCCGGGAGCGCTTCCGTCTGGGCTTCCCCGCGTATTCCTGTAACTTGTAGGCGCAATTCAGGAACGGGGCATCATCGGACGTGACCAGCCGGGTACCGACTCCGAAGCCGTCGATCGGCGCCCCGGCCGCCATCAGCGCGCGGATGGCGTATTCATCCAGGTCGCCGCTGGCGAAGATGCGACAGCCGGCAAGGTTGCCGTCGTCCAGGAGCTTGCGGCTGTCCGCCGCCAACGCGCCGAGATCGCCGCTGTCGAGCCGAATCCACCGGGGTGCGGCCGAGGGCTTTGGCCCGTCCGAGGCCATGCCGATGATCTTGCGGACCGCTTCGAGGGTGTCATAAGTATCGACCAGCAGCACCAGACGCTCCGCGGGCAGCGAAGTCGCAAAACGGGCAAAGGCTTCCGTCTCGTCATCGTGCGCCATGATGTAGGAATGCGCCATCGTGCCAAACAACGGGATGTCAAACCACTGGCCGGCCAGCACATTCGAGGTCCCCGCGAATCCCGCCGCATAGCTGGCTCGCGCCGCTAGCAGAGCAGCCTCGGCGCCGTGCGCCCGCCGCATACCGAAATCGACCAGGATTCGGCCGGCCGCGGCGAGCACCGAACGCACCGCTTTGGATGCAATCATCGTCTGAAACTGCAGCAGATTGATCAGGCGGGTTTCGATGACCTGGGCCTGCGGCAGCGGAGCGGTCACGCGAATGATCGGTTCGTCGGGAAAAAACGCGGTCCCCTCGGGCATTGCATCGACATCGCCTTCGAAGCGGAGCGCCGAGAGATAATCCAGAAAGTCGGGCCGGAATAAACCTGTGCTTTCCAGCCAAGCGCAGTCGTTTTCGGTGAAACCGAAGGTTTCTAGGTATTCCAGCACCTGCTCGAGCCCCATGGCCAGCAGAAAATTCCGGTGCGACGGAAACTTTCGGACGAACAACTCGAAGCTGGCTGGCTCTTCCATACCCTCGAGGAAATACGCCTGTAGCATCGTCAGCTGATACAGGTCCGTAAGCAGCGCGCTTTGCTGCTGACTCATCGCGCGAGGTCTTCCGAGCGCCACACTTCGGCTCCGGCCTCGGTCATCTCCCGGATCGCATGATCTCCATCACCGCTCTGCCTATCGATGGCACGCACGGCATCCACTAACAACACGACCCGGAATCGGTGCTTGAGGGCGTCGAGTACCGTCGCCCGGACGCAGTATTCGGTCGCCAGACCGCCGACGAACAGGCGCCGGATGCCTCGGCTTCGCACCTGTCGGGCGAAATCTGCAACCGCAAAGACTGAAAAGGCTTCCCGATCGGGATCGGTGGCCTTGTCGATCACCCAAGCGTCCCCAGGCAACTGCAAGTCCGGAGCGAATTCGGCGCCGACCGAATCGACGACGCAGTGCGGCGGCCAGTCGCCCCCGTACTGTTGAAAGGAACAGTGATTCGCGGGATGCCAGTCGCGGGTTGCGATCACCGGCAATCCGCGCTCCCGGAACTGCGCGATGCAGCGGTTCAGCGGCGCAATCACGGCATCGCCTTGCGGCACGGGCAGACTGCCCCCGGGCAGAAAGTCGTTTTGCACATCTTCGATGACCAGGGCATCGCCTTGTCGGAGCCGCACTGGGTTGTTGACATCGCGCTTCGGGCCGAAATTCTCAGCCGCCTGCGGAACACCATCCGCCGATCGTTTGTTTCCCATGCAATCACCTCGCTCCGAACTCACCCGACACCTCCGGGCACCCCCGGGTGCGTCGCCTGCGAATCAAAGGGTTTTGGCGATATGGCGCGACGAAAAACGGCCTGCGCCACCGGCCAGGAAGATCCCCGCACTGCGCGGAACATGGACTCCGGCTCTGTGTTTGTCAATGGCCCTTTGCGACACGCATTGACACGGCGCATCCGGAGTTCCAGGGGACCTCGTCCGGCCTGAGAAACCGTTCGGCCCGCCTGCAGTCCGGCTTGACAAGCGGGCTGCGCGGAGACATCGTTGGACGACAAGCCGCGGTTACCGCTTTCCGTCACCGATCACGAGGCTCAGCCCCACCGTGTCCCCTTCAAAGGAAGTAGACCGCCTCAAGCGGCTCTATGAACTGAGCATGACGCTGTCCGGTGACCCGATGGACATCTTCGTCCACGTGGCGCGGATGATCGGGGAACTGCTGGATGTCAAGGTCGTTTGCCTGTCGGAGATTCGTGGCCGCGAACTCTATTTCCTGAGCGTCTATGTGCAGGGAGAGGTGCTCATCAACGCGGGCCATTGCCCGCTCGAGTCCACGCCGTGTGCAACCGTCGAGAAAAGCAAAGACATTCGTATTTATGACCGTGTGACGGAGCGCTTTCCCGAAGCCAGCTTCCTGCAGGATCACAACGCCTACTCATACTGCGGTTTTCCCTCGATCGACAACGATGGGAGCGCGGTGGCGGTGACCTGTCTGCTCGACGATCGACCGCACGAATTCACCCATGAGGATCAAGAGTTGCTGAGCGCGCTTGCGCCAGGTGCTGGACGCGGCCGCTCTGGTGATCTATGAGGTCGATGCCAGCGGACGCTTCACCTGCGTGTCCGAGGGCGTCGGCAGGACATTCGGGTACGCGCCAGACGAGCTTCTCGGAAAGACACTCTTCGAGTTCCAGTTTCCGGAGGACGTGTCCTCGGTGCGGGATTACTTTTTTTTGGCCGCGAATGAAAAACAGCCATTTCGCGACCTCCTTTTCCTTTCTGGTCAAAGTAAGTGCCACCCGATCTTTGTGGTCCTTTTTGAATGTTACTTTCTTTCCGTTGTCTTTGGTATAGGAAAAACTCCAATCGTATTCCTTAAGCGACTCGTTGTTGGTTATTTTGAGCCCAATATGAAGATCGAGGATATAATTCCCATCCTCATCGATGAAATACGGCTTTGCCTTTACAAAAAACCAAATCTCTTCCTTGGTGTATTTGTGCCCTTCCCAAACCGCAAT
>JALORT010000229.1 GCA_025458755.1 Methylotetracoccus sp. | reverse complement strand
GCCTGTTCGAAGTGATGCTGCCCCGTCTACTCGAGATCATCTACGAGATCAACGCGCGCTTTCTCGGTGAAGTGGCCAACCGTTGGCCCGGGGATGTGGAGCGCCTGGCGCAGATGTCGCTGATCGAGGAGGGCTACGACAAGCATGTGCGTATGGCTTATCTCGCCATCGTCGGCAGTTTCTCCATCAACGGCGTCGCCGAATTACACTCCAATCTGCTGATGCAGGGACTGTTTCGTAATTTCTACGAGCTGTGGCCGCAACGCTTTAACAACAAGACCAACGGCATCACCCCGCGCCGTTGGCTGGCGAGCTGTAATCCGGAACTGAGCACCTTGATCACGGAAGCAATCGGCGATGGCTGGATCACCAATTTGTCCAAACTCAGCGGGCTGCGCAAATTTGCGGATGACGCGGCGTTTCGGGAGCGCTGGCGCGCGATCAAACACGCCAACAAGGAGCGCCTGATGCAATTCAAGAAGAGGGAGCTCGGGCTCGGCATGGATCCGCATGCGATGTTCGATGTGCAGGTCAAGCGGATGCACGAATACAAGCGGCAGTTGTTGAACGTGCTGCACGTGATTCATCTCTATGATCGCCTGAAGCGGGGAGATTCCGCGCCTTGGACGCCGCGTTGCGTGTTTTTCGGCGGTAAGGCGGCGCCCGGTTATGCGATGGCCAAGCTGATCATCAAGCTGATCAATAACGTGGCTACGGTCATCAACCGGGACGCCGCGTTGGCGGACCGTCTGCGGGTGGCCTTCTTCCCGAATTATCGCGTTTCCGCGATGGAGGTGATCTGCCCGGGAACGGACCTCTCGGAACAGATTTCCACCGCGGGCAAAGAGGCCTCGGGGACTGGCAATATGAAGTTCATGATGAATGGCGCGTTGACGATCGGAACCCTGGACGGGGCGAACATCGAAATACGCAGAGAGGTGGGTGCGGAGAACTTCTTCTTGTTCGGCCTGACGGCGGAACAAGTCGAATCGTTGCAGACACACTACGAGCCGCAGAGTTACATCGACGCCAGCGAAGACCTGCAGCGGGTGATGCAGTTGTTGGAAAGCGGCTACTTCAATCAGTACGAGGCCGGTTTGTTCGACCCGATCATTCACTCCATCAAGAGCCCGCACGATCCCTGGATGACAGCCGCGGATTTTGCCAGCTACGTGGACGCCCAGGAGCGCGCGGCCAAAGCCTACCGGGACCCCGGGCACTGGACGCGTATGAGTATCCTGAATACCGCATCCAGCGGCTACTTTTCCACTGATCGGACTATTCTGGAATACAATCAGGACATCTGGAAGCTGCAGCCGATTCGTCCCCTATCGGCGGGCTGACGCAGCCGGTAACACGCATCGAGGGCGCATTGTTCCAGATTGTTCTTTTTGAACCGGAGATTCCGCCCAATACCGGCAATATCATGCGCTTGAGCGCCAACGTCGGCGCCACGCTGCATTTGATCCATCCGCTGGGGTTCGAGCTGAGCGAACGGCATCTGCGCCGGGCCGGCATGGATTACCGGGATCTGGTGCCGGTGCATGAGCACAGTAACTGGCAGGATTTCGCGGATTCGGCGGCTCCGCGCCGCGTCTTTGCCCTCACGACCAAAGGCAGCCGTCGCTATTCGGACGTGGTTTTCGAACCCGGGGACGTCCTGCTGTTCGGCCCGGAATCACGCGGCCTGCCGGCTGCGCTGCTGGCTTCGCTAGGGCCAAACGCGCTGCTTTATGTCCCGATGGTGCCCGGCAGCCGCAGCTTGAACCTTTCGAACACGGTGGCGTTGGTCGTCTACGAAGCCTGGCGTCAGTGTGCGTTCACCGGAGCCGCGCCGCGATCGTCCGGATGATGGCCCGGGTAGCTCAGCGCTTCGGCTTTGCGTTCCCGGAGCAGGAGATTCCGCACGGCATCGATCGGAGGGAGGTCCTCGTAAAGGATGCGGTAGACTTGTTCGGTTATCGGCATGTCGATGCCGCGTTGCCGCGCAAGCCGGTAGATCAGCTTGGTGGTGATCAGCCCTTCGATTTCCTGACCAATGGCCGCAATGATCTGAGCGGTGGTTTTTCCTTCGCCCAAGCCCAAGCCGAAACGGCGATTACGTGATTGGTTGTCGGTTGCCGTCAGAATCAGGTCGCCCAGTCCTGATAGTCCCATCAGCGTCTCCGCCTTTCCCCCCATGGCCAACCCGAGTCGCATCAGTTCGGTCAAGCCTCGCGTGATCAACGCCGCCCGCGCGTTGGCGCCGAAGCCGAGTCCGTCGGACACGCCGGCCGCGATCGCCAGGACATTTTTCGTCGAGCCGCCGAGCTGAACACCAATCATGTCGTCGCAGGTGTAGGCGCGGAAGACATTATTGTGCAGCAGCGTCGCAAGCTGTTTCGCAAACTCCTCGTGTGTGGAAGCGACGGTGATCGCAGAGGGAAGACCTGCGGCCACTTCTCCGGCGAATGTCGGTCCGGACAGGACCGCCGCGCGCCTGTCGGATCCCAGTTCGTCCGCGACCACCTCATGCAGCAGGCGTCCGCTCGTGATCTCGAGTCCTTTCGTCGCCCAGGCAACCCCGGTCCGGGGTCCGAGATAGGGCGCGATGGTTCGAAGCAGCGGCTGGAAGGCGTGGCTGGGTATCGCCAGCAACAGGACTTCCGCCCCATCGACGGCAGAGGAGAGGTTGCTGCAAATGTCGAGCCCCTTGGGAAATTCGACATTCGGCAGGTAATGCGCATTGATGCGCGCCGTCGCCAGACGCCGCATGTGCTCCGGCTCATGACCCCAGAGCACGCATCGATGGCCGTTGCGGGCCAGCAGTACGGCTAATGCAGTGCCCCAGGACCCCGCCCCGAGAACCGAAATGATGCCCATCGCCAATCGGCCCTATGTGCCCGCACGCCGAAAAGAATCAATGACTTCTCGCGGGCGGTTCCGCAGGCTGCTCACCGCGCTGCTGCATATGCTGGGCGTAGAGTGCGTCGAAGTTGACCGGCGCCAACAGCATCGGCGGGAACCCGCCCTTGATGACCAGATCGGAAACGGCTTCGCGCGCGAACGGAAACAGAACATTCGGGCAGTAACTGCCGAGCAGCGGTCCCAACTCCTGAGCAGAGAAGCCGATCAGGGCGAACACGCCGGCCTGGCAGACTTCGATCAAGTAGGCGGTCTTGTCCTCCAGCTTCACGGTCACCGTGACGGTAATGCTGACCTCGTAAAGGGTGTCCTGCAATTGCTGGGTATTGGTGGCCAGATTGAATTCGACGTTGGGCTCCCATTTCAGAGTGAATACCTGCGGCGAGTTGGGTGTTTCAAACGAAAGATCCTTGACATAGATTTTTTGCAAGGCGAGCTGTCGTTCCGGCTGTTGGGCTTCTTCGGCCATTCTTTATTCCTGCGTGCGGTTGGGAAATCGGCTATCGGGTGTGTCTACCAAGCTATTTCTTCTGGCGCTTCCGGCTGATCGGCAGCTTCTGTTCCTCCCAGGCGACCATGCCGCCCTGGAGTTCGTAAACTTCACCGAAGCCAGCCTTCGTGAGCTTGCCACACGCTTGGGGCGCGCGGGTGCCGGACTGGCAAGTGACGATCACGGGTGCATTCTTGTGCGCTTCCAGCTCGTAGAGCCGCTCCTCGATTTTCCCCAAGGGGATATGATGAGCATTCTCGATATGGCCTTCGGAAAACTCGTGGAGTTCCCGCACGTCGATCACGATGCTGTCCTCAGTGTTCATCAAAGCCACCGCTGCCGCGGGGGTGACGAGCTTATGCTTGCGCATCAGTGTTTCAACCAGGTCCTGGAGCAGCAGGATGGCGACGATGACCGTAGCGGCGACCATGATCCAGTGATTGCCGATGAATTCGAAGAGACGATCCATTGATTAACTCTAGTGTGATGGGATGGTGGGGGCAGAAAAAGGGTACCGGTCAGTGCGGACAGAAAACGTCTTTCATCATCTCGATCAGTTGCAAAGTGCGCTTGTCGTCGACATAGTAGTAGACACGATTGCCGTCCTTGATGGTCATTAAAATGCCCTTGTCACGCAGAATGCCGAGATGTTGCGACACATTGCTCTGAGTCGTTCCCACTCGATCGACGATGTCTTGTACGCTGACTTTGCTGTGTCCCAGGGTACAGAGAATCTTCAAGCGTAACGGATGGGACATGGCCTTCAAGCAGTGAGCCGCTTGGCGAATGTCATCATCATCGGCAATGGGCGGATCGTAAGCTTCAGCCATGGATAGTCGCAAGTAATCTCGAATGAGGTGGGCGGGCTGGAGAACTGGACAACGCACCTTGGGATTTCTTGATCTTGGGCCGCGGCAGGTGGACCCCAGCCCTTAAACGTATATGCGGCAGCTTGGAGAATTGATCGAGAGTCGGCCAATGACGTGGACGATTATACGTTGAAGTTCAGTCGTCCTGAACACGTAATTCTTCCCGTGGCGTGATGTTGCCGGCCAGAAGTCCCGGGCGGGGCGCGAAAGGGGACTTTGCTGTACGTGGGTGTGATGTCTGATTTCCCGCCGCGTGCGTGCAGGGCCGCTTGCGCGGCGTCGTCGGTTCGGGGCTTAGCCTCGTTGGGGTTCCGCTGGCGAAGACGGCGATTTCTCGTCGCGCTGAGCTGGACCGGAACCCACCCATGCTGCGGGCCGCGCAAGAATAATCCGGCCCCG
>JALORT010000228.1 GCA_025458755.1 Methylotetracoccus sp. | reverse complement strand
CTGGGGGGAACGCAGACCTTCCTGAACCAGGGCAATGATTGGGATTGGATGGCCTCCCCCTACCTCGTCTGGGTCGGAGCCACGGTACTCGTTGCCCTGGCCTATCTGATCGTCTGGGAATGGGACACGCCCCAGCCACTCATCGATCTGCGCTTGTTCACTCAACGCAACTTCACCATCGGCTTCATCGGCCTCTTCGGTGGATTCCTGATTTTTCAAGGCATGCTGTCTTTGCTGGTGGTGCAGTTACAGCTGCTGATGGGTTATCCGTCCTTTCTCGCTGGGCTGGTTTTTCTTCCCATGGCGGTCTTCGCGAAACCACTGGCCGCGGTCATGCACGAAGCGGTCAAGCGGACCGACGCGCGAGCGCTGGCCAGCCTGAATCTGCTCGCGTTCGCGTTCATCTATTTGTATCTCGGGACCTTCGATCACGCCGATGATTTCGAGCAGATTCTGTGGCCGAAGCTGGTGGAAGGTTTTTGCCTGGGAAGCTTCTTCGTGCCGCTGACCGCGATCATGCTGGATGGTTTGCCCGCCGAGCGTCACGTGCGCGCAATTGAATTCGCGAACCTGATGCGGATCACCGCCGGGTCCTTCGGCATTACGCTGCATGGGGTGATGCTCTACCGCCGCACACCGTTCCACCAGTCCAGGGTCGTCGAGCATCTGACGGCCTTCGACCGTATTACCAACGAAACCGTGCAACGATTCGCGGCGCGCGGCTTCACTGAAGAAGCCGCGATCGCGACGCTGGCGAAACTCACGACCCGACATGCAGCCCTATTGGCGATCAACGATGCCTTCTGGATCGCCGGATGGGCATTTCTGGTGCTCTCGCTGCTGATTTGGGCCGCCAGCCCCACCGTGGTACGACGCCGGAAACCCATCCACGAGCTTCGTCGCGAGTCCCTCGAGGAACTGATCGAAGAGCCGTGACCATGCCTTCCGAGTGCAAGTCCGTGGAGCGGCGCCGATGGCCGACGATGCTGCTGCTGTTTCTTCTGCCATGGCTGCTTTCCGGCTGCGCATGGCCTCCGATCGACACGCCCCGCGCGACACTGATTCGGCCGCCGGAATCCGGGTCCACCATCGCGGGGGCGGGTTCCACGAAGAGCGGCGATTGGCCGCGGCGGCAATGGTGGAAACGGTTCGGCAGCTCCGAGCTGAACCGGCTGATCACCGTGGCGCTGCAGGACAGTCCTACGCTCCGGTGGGCCGCTACCCGCGTGCATCAAGCTCAGGCGATGGCCGACGCCCGGGCCGCGGAACTGCTGCCGCTAGCCACCTCCGGGCTGGCGGTATCGGAGCAGCATTATTCGGCCAACAGCATCCAAGCCAAGCTGGCCGGACAGAGTTTCGCCTATGTGATTATCAACCCGGTGCAGATGCAGTATCACTTGGACCTGTGGGGACGCGACCGGGCTACCCTCGACGAGGCCATGGGGATCGAGCGAGCGCACGAGGCCGAGTTAGCACAGTCCGCAGTCACGCTGGCGGCAGCTGTCGCGCGAACCTATTTCCGACTGATCGCCGCTGTCGAGCAGGAGCGGATTGCCGGTGAAATTCTAGGCACTCAACGGACGATGCTAGGTCTGGAGCAGGCCCGCTACACCTTTGGATTGGACAGCAAGATCGAACTCCACACGGCTCGCACCGGAGTCGATGAAGCCGTTCAGCGGCACCGCGCCGCAGCCATCCAGGCATCGCTATTGAGGGATCAACTGGCCGTCCTCGCGGGGCAAGGCCCGGATTGGGGAGGCCGTATCCACACTTCGGAGGTCCTGTTGCCGGATCGGCTGAGCATACCTGAGAACGTTCCCCTTGGTCTGATTGCACATCGACCGGATGTCATTGCGGCCCGGTTTCGCGTCGAAGCCGCGAGCAAAGGGATCGCGGCCGCTGAAGCCGCCTTCTATCCGGATATCAACCTGCGCGGATTCGCCGGGATCCAGAGCGTGAGTCTGATCGATGTGCTGTTCCAGGGATCGAGTCTCGCGTTCGCCGTTGGCCCTACACTCGATTTGCCGCTATTCCAGGGCGGCCGGCTAGAGGCGAATCTCGAACACCAGCGCGCGCAGTACGACAGCGCGGTAGAAACCTACAACGGCACCGTGTTGCGCGCTGCTCAAGAAGTCGCCGATGCGCTGGCACGCTGGAACGGGGTGCGCGAACAACGCGTCCGGCAGCAGCAGGAACTAGCCAGCTACGAAGCCAATCAGCGGCTCGCCGCGGTGTTGCACGATCATGGCCTGAGGGATCGGAATCGCGTTCTCGTTAGCCTCTCCAGCCGCGATGACCAGCGTCTGCGTCTCAAGACGCTGGAAGCCGAACAGCTTCGGGCCATCGTGGACTTCGTAGAGGCACTCGGCGGCGGATTCGAGATACCCGGCGCATCACAAAGCCGATGACTCGACCGGCCCGATCCCTCGCGCAGCGCCGCGACCGGCGCATGCTTGCGCTGACCTTGGCGATCCTGACGGCAGGGGCAGCCTACTACGAGTACTGGCAGCTCTACGGCCACAACTGGATCGCCACGGACGATTCATTCGTGACCGGCAACGTCATCACGCTGTCGGCGCAAACCGAAGGCGCAGTCGTCGAGATCAGGACGGAAAGCACACGGCCGGTCGAGGCCGGCGATGTGCTCGTGCGGTTGGATGGCGTTCGAGCCGAAATCGCACTAGAGGAAGCCAAAGCTCAGTTGGGAGAGACCGTGCGCCGGATCGCAGGCGTTTTCAGCGATGTCGAAAAGTTCCGACGGCAAATCCAGGTCAAGAAGGCGCAACTGAACCGCGTGCAGCACGATCTGAAGCGCTACCGCGGCGCGTATGCGGAGGATGCGGTGCCGGAGCAGCAGCTGCAGAACGCCGAGGACCAGCAGCACGAACTCGAAGCGGCGATCCGGCAGAGCGAGGCCGAACTGCAAAGCGCGGAAACGCAGATTACCGGCACCACCGTGCGCAATCATCCCGCGGTCCGGCGTGCTTCGGAACAGGTCCGACGGGGCTACCTCGAATTCGTTCGCCGTAACGTTCTCGCGCCGGTGCGAGGCTACGTCGCGAAACGCAAGGTGCAAATCGGTGAACACGTGCGCCCCGGAGCACCGCTGATGGCAATCGTTCCTCTGGATCTGTTGTGGGTCGAAGCCAATTTCAAGGAGACCGAGTTGGCGAACCTACGCCCCGGACAGCCCGCGCAGATCACCGTCGACATGCTCGGCAAGGGCATCGAGTACCACGGCATCGTCGAGGGACTTCAGCCGGGAACTGGCAGCACTTTCGCGCTGTTGCCGCCGGAGAACGCGAGCGGGAATTTTATCCACATCGTGGAGCGCGTTCCGGTCCGCATCGGGCTCGCCCCCGATGAATTGGCGGCGCACCCGCTGCGACCGGGTTTGTCCACCGTGACCCGCATCGACGTGAGCAGGCCCGGTCGTTCGGTCCTCGAATCCTTGACCACATTCGACCATCCCGCGTACCGCACCGACATCTACCAGCATGAACTGGCCGGCATGGACGAGATGATTCGCCAAATCGTCGAAAGCAATCTCGCGGCACTCGACCCGGGACAGCGGGAGCGGGCGAAACCACACTGAGCCTGAGCCTTCGCGCTGATCCACGCGCACAGGAGGACTCCCGTTCATCTCGAAGCCGCCGAGGGCCTGATCAAGACCGTGCGGGGCAAGACCGGTGGCATTACGTTGGCGAAAGAGCCGACGTCGATCCGGATCGGCGAGGTGATCCGATTGACGGAAGCCCACTTCAACCTGGTGGAATGTTTCGACGCCCATGCGCAGCACTGCTGCACCGTGCCCGTCTGTGCGCTGAGACGCTTATTGCAGAATGGACTGGAGCAGTTTTTCGCGTTGCTGGATCAGCACACGCTGGCCGATCTGTTGCAGCGGAGCGACGACTACTTGGCCATTCTACCCTCCCGCGCCAGCCAGTTCCGCCCGCTGCCCGAACCGGGCGAGCCGTAACGACCCGGCGCTGGCGTCAACACCCCGCCATGTCTTGCCGACCCGGCCACTACGTAGTTTCCCCCATTGACTCGACCGCCCCTGCGGGACGATGGTTAGGGCGAGCACCACAAGTCGGTCTGCGCCCCGAATCACCAGCCGGAAGCCGGCCGATCGAAGCAAAACTCACAATGGACATCGCCGTGTTCCTGTTCCGGCGAAGCGCCGTGAAGTACAACGATCTCACGCGGAGGAGGCGATGAAACGGTTTTCCTTGTTTGGCGGAAGGAAGCGGCGGCAAGCCGAGGCGGACACGCACGCGCCGGTGGAAGCCGGCACCGAAGGGACCGCTCGCCACGCCGGCGAAGCAGGATCTGGCGCAGTGGGAACGGCCGGCGGCATTCCCCTCACCGTCGGCGGGGCTGGTGTAGCCGTCGGTACTCAGGTTCCCTGGACGCCGCCTTCTGCCGAGGAACTGCCGGCATCGCCGGCGCGCGGACTGATGCCCGGATCGGACGGCGAACATCGGCTGCAGTGCGAGTTTGGCTCGGAGGAGCGAGCGCACGGGTTCTACGCGCGTCAGGTCCTGGATTACCTCTCACCGGCGATGCACGACTTCATTGCTCGCCAGGAAATTCTCATCGTCGCCACCGCCGACCGGCACGGCGAATGCGACTGCACCTCGAAATTCGGGCGGCCCGGCTTCATCCGCGTACTGAACGAAAAGTATGTGATGTATCC
>JALORT010000227.1 GCA_025458755.1 Methylotetracoccus sp. | reverse complement strand
AGAACCATTTCGTCGTAATCTTCCGGGAACGTGACGTGAAGATGGCGGGCCGGATCGGTGTGGAGACCGGAGAACATCTCCTTGTACATGCGGGCCACGCGCCGGGGCGTGTCCTTCAGGCCCGGGCGGTCCGGATCCTCGCCGACCGCCGTCAAGATGGTCCGCACCGCACGCTCGATCGTGGCCAAATCGACGTCCTTGCGCCGTGGTGTCGCCTTGGACTCTGGGATGTAACGCTGCTCGCAGCATGTGCCAGCGGGGGAATCGAAAGTGATGCTCATCTTAACTTCCTGGGTTTGGTGGTTCTAAATCGGCTGTTTGCTTTTTGCAACCGAAGCTTTCTATCAGTCTGATGCATCTTTTCAAGCGGCATTCGGCAAAAAACGCAGTCTCTTATGCGAAAATTCATCGGAACCGATTGCGACGCGCCGGTTTCGCTGACCCGGTGGAGGACGGGACAGTGGGCCTGGCCTCGCGGAAGCACAGGTCGAGACGGCGTCGCTGCCCCGGTTGCAAAACCCTGGACTGCGGATTAAAAAATCTCTCCATCCTCAGCTTGTTATTTCATCTCAGGTGTTGGTTGGCTGGGGAAAAATGGATGGTTTCGGACTTTCGAGCCGTTTTCCCACGCTTTCGAGGAGACACGAATGGGCACGATTAATGTGGCGATGATTGGCCAGGGTTTCATGGGACGGTCGCATTCCAATGCCTGGGGACAGGTGGGCAAGTTCTTCAAGCCGCCGCTCAAGCCAGTGATGCACACCGTGTTCGGGCAGGAGGCTGAGAATCCTCAAGCGTTCGCCGAGAACTGGGGTTGGAAGAATGCCTCGACGGACTGGCAGGCGGTGGTTCGTTCGCCCGAGATCGGTTTGGTGGACATTGTGACGCCGAACTTCATGCATGCCCCGCCGGCCAAGGCGGCGATTGCGGCCGGGAAGGCCGTCGCTTGCGAAAAGCCGATCGCCGGTACGCTGGCCGAGGCGCGCGAGATGGCCGAGGCGGCCAAGAAGGCCGGCGTCAAAACGGCGGTCTGGTTCTGCTATCGCCGCTGCCCGGCCGTGGCGTTGGCCCATCAGATGGTCAAGGACGGCGAAATTGGCGACATCCGCCACGTGCGCGCCCACTACCTGCAGGACTGGGCGGACGACTCGATTCCGTTGGCGTGGCGGTTCATCAAGGAGCAAGCGGGCTCGGGTGCCCACGGCGATTTGAACGCTCACATCATCGACATGACCCGCTTTGTAACCGGTCAAGAAATCACGGAAATCTGCGGCGCCATCGCCGAGACCTTCGTGAAGAAACGGAAGAAGATGACCGGCGTTACGGCCGGCGGGATCGGCGCGGGATTGGAGGCCGGTTCGGACATGGGGGACGTCACGGTGGACGACACCGTGCTGTTCTTGGCCCGTTTCTCGGGCGGAGCCGTGGCCAGTTTCGAAGCGGCGCGCCAGGCGACCGGCAACCAGAACCGCAACGGTTTCGAAATCAACGGCACCAAGGGCTCGTTGAAATTCGACTTTGAGCGCATGAACGAACTGGAGCACTACGACGCGCGTCTGCCGCGGCGGGCGCAGGGCTGGACCACGATCATGTGTACCCACGGCGGCGACCATCCCTATGTGGCCAACTGGTGGCCGGACGCCCATATCATCGGTTACGAGCACACGTTCACCAACGAAGCCTACGACTTCCTCTGTGAGATCGCCGGCCAGAAACCCACGGTGCCGATCCCGACGTTCGAGGACGCTTACCAGACGCAGCGAGTTCTGGAAGCATCCATGCTCTCGGCCGCCGAGAAGCGTTGGGTTTCGATGGACGACGTCCGTTAAGCAAGAAACGTGCGATTCGCGGCTTCGCGCAAGAGAGGTGGCGCGAGGCCGCGCGGTCGCCGGTGTTAGAACCTTCAAAGCGGCCGTCTTGTTCGATCTCCGCGACGGCTTTTGTGCCACCGAAAACGGAGAGCGAACGGCGCGGTTTGGCCACTCCTTCGGCGAATCGAAAAAGAAAATTTCAAGAATTCCCATCCGCTGGATCGAAAACCGGACTCGGAAACGCGATTGGTACGGTTGAGCCCCGCGCAGATTTCGCTATGATAAGCGGGACAAACCCACCTGAAAACCTTCACAGCGTTTCCGGGCTCATCTGTCAGGGCCAAGTTGTTCCCCGTCCAGCAGATGTCGATCGGGCAGTCGCTGGTGAAGTCGTCAGGGATGGCCGCTCGGTGTTTGCCGTCTGGTGGTGCTTGTCTGTTGAACAGGGGAACGAACGAGTGGACTTCTACGGTTGGAGTCCTTCTCGTGCTGAAAAGCGGCTGGTTCGAAGCCGCCGATCGATATTCGTCTTAACCGATCGAGGAGAGTCACGTGAGTAAGCGTCAATGGGTCACGGTGGACGGCAACGAAGCGGCGGCCTACGTCGCTCATAAGTGCAGCGAAGTCGTGGCGATCTATCCGATTACCCCTTCGTCGACGATGGGCGAACTGTCGGATGCCTGGGCGGCGGCCGGAATCCCCAACGTGTTCGGGGCCATTCCGGACGTGATCGAGATGCAGAGCGAGGGCGGCGCGGCGGGCGCCTGTCACGGCGCCATTCAGGCAGGAGCGCTGACGACGACGTTCACGGCGTCGCAGGGGCTGCTGCTGATGATTCCCAACATGTTCAAGATCGCTGGCGAGCTGACGTCGGCGGTGTTCCACGTTTCGGCTCGGGCTCTCGCCACGCACGCCTTGTCGATTTTCGGCGACCACAGCGACGTGATGTCGGTGCGCAGTTGCGGCTGGGCGATGCTGGCTTCCGGCTCGGTGGTCGAGGCGCAGGACATGGCCATGATCGCGCATTCGGCCACCTATCAAGCGCGTCTTCCGTTCCTGCACTTCTTCGACGGATTCCGCACGTCGCACGAGGTGAACAAGATCGAGTTGCTGACCGACGAAGATATTCGCTTGATGCTGGACGACGAATTGATCGCCGCGCACCGCGAGCGGGCCTTGGATCCGGATCGCCCGGTGATCCGCGGCACGGCGCAGAACCCGGACGTGTTCTTCCAGGCGCGCGAAGCCTGCAATCCGTTCTACAACGCCGCTCCGGGGATCGTCCAGGAGACGATGAATCGCTTCGCAGCACTGACCGGACGGCAGTACCATTTGTTCGATTACGTCGGGGCGCCGGACGCCGAGCGGGTCGTGATCCTGATGGGCTCGGGCATCGGAGCAGCTCAGGAGGCGGTCGAGCAGATGGTCGCCGCCGGCGAAAAGGTTGGCATGGTGATCGTCCGGCTCTTCCGGCCGTTCGATGTTTCCGCCTTCATCAACGCGCTGCCCAACACGGTGAAGAAAATCGCCGTGCTGGACCGGACCAAGGAGCCTGGGGCGACGGGCGAGCCGCTGTACCAGGACGTGGCCGCCGCCGTCATGGAGAGCTGGGCGGATCGGCCCGGCGGGAACGGTTCGCTGCCCAAGATCATCGCCGGCCGGTACGGCTTGTCGTCGAAGGAATTCACCCCGGCGATGGTGAAAGCCGTTTTCGACGAATTGAATTCGGCCACCCCGAAAAAACGGTTCACGCTGGGCATCGTCGACGACGTCACGCACCTGAGCTTGACCTGGGATCCAGAGTTCAGCACGGAAAAATCCGACGTCAAGTGCAGCATCTTCTACGGTCTGGGCAGCGACGGGACGGTCGGCGCCAATAAGAACACGGTGAAGATCATCGGCGAGAACACGAACTTGTTCGCTCAGGGCTACTTCGTCTACGACTCGAAGAAGGCCGGGGCCATGACCGTTTCGCACCTGCGCTTCAGCCCGCGGCCGATCAACTCGAGCTACTTGATCGACCGGGCCAGTTTTGTCGCCTGCCACCAGCCCGTGTTCCTCGAACGGATGGACGTGCTGGAGAAGGCCGAACAGGGCGCGACGTTCCTGCTGAACACGCCTTACGGTCCGGACGAGATCTGGGACCATCTGCCGCTGGAATTGCAGCAGGCGATCATCGACAAGCAGTTGAAGTTCTACGTGATCGATGCGTTGACCGTGGCCCGCGAGGCCGGGATGGGCGGACGCATCAACACGGTCATGCAGACCTGTTTCTTCGCCATGTCCAACGTGTTGCCGCGGGACGAAGCGATCGACCACATCAAACAGGCGATCTACAAGACATACGGCAAGCGGGGCGAGGCGGTCGTGCAACGCAACTATGCGGCCGTCGATGCGTCGATCGCGCACCTGCACGAAGTGAAGGTGCCCGCCCAGGCCACCAGCAAGTTGCGGCGTCTGCCGCCCGTGACGGGATCGATCACTGATTTCGTCGAGCGGGTCACCAGCGCGATCGTTGCGGGCAAAGGCGACCTGCTGCCGGTGAGCGCGATGCCGATCGACGGAACCTTCCCGACGGCCACGGCGCAGTACGAGAAGCGCAGCATCGCGGTCGAGATTCCCATCTGGGACGCGGACATCTGCATCCAATGCGGGCTGTGCGCTCTGGTCTGCCCCCACGCGGCGATCCGCGCCAAAGCGTATCCGGACGCCGTGGCGGCGGGCGCCCCGGCGACCTTCGTATCGCGGAAATACACGGGCAAGGATCTGCCCGAGCACAAATTCACGATCCAAGTGGCGCCGGACGATTGCACCGGTTGCGGCGTGTGCGTCGACGTCTGTCCTGCCAAGAGCAAGGAAGAGGTCAAGCACAAGGCGATCAACATGGAGCACAAGCT